>JASHRP010000627.1 GCA_030037375.1 Bryobacteraceae bacterium
GTAACTGGCACTGTGCCGAGGCCGAACGGCGGGTTCGGAGCGGGATCCGCGAGCGGAGCTTTAGCGAGTGTGGCGCCGGAGCCCGGATACTCGAAGCCGCTTTCCGTGTTGTAGATCGCGCCCGGAACGTCCTGATTCAGGTCGGTCGGATAATTCATGGTTGTGCCGTCGTAACTCCAGTAACTGGCTGCCGCGACGGTTGTACCGTTGCCACCCGAGAGCGTTGGGCTTAAAATCATCGCAATATTCTTAGCCTTCCACGAACTGCCGAAGCCTTCGCTGAAGGAGAACTGCGGACTCTTGCCGGTGGTCTGCTGACCGCTTGTAGATATGCCTGGACCGAGTGTCGCCGTGGATGGCAAGACAGTACTGCCAAATGGGAACAGCGATGTGTTTTCACCTATACACTGCAGGAAGGTGAAGTTGGTGGTCTTCAAGCTGGTGATCAAGCCGACCGCGACGTAGGCGACGGTCTGCAAGCCGCCGGTGAGGGCGAGCGAGGAGTTGCCGTTGATTGAGATCTGCGCCTGAACTTCGTTCAAGAAGAAGTTGCCAGGAGCGGAAACGCCGAGGTCATGGGCATCCGCACGGATGTTGGTAATGCGAAGGGTGCGATTCGTGGTCGTGCCGGGCGGGTCGACAGGAACGCCGAGCCAAGCAACCGAGTTGTATTGGTTGGGATCCTGAGGGGTGCCGAGACGGCCCTGGAACACGTTCGGGCGGCCGCAGCTATAAGAACCGGACGCCGGAATCGTGCCAGTGCCAGTACAAGTGGTCGCGCCAGCAGTCGTGCCGTACCCATTCGGCGTACCGTCGTAGGTCTGAGCCGGATTACCGGTCGATACGATGGCGCAGACGTTGGGTCCGGATGGACCGCTATCGATCGCACCGGCGTTGCCGCAATTCAAAATCGGGCGGCCCGGGTTGATGGCCGAATGCGGCTCATCGATGATCAGCAGCGCCTCACTCCAAACACCACCAGACAACAGGCGGCTGGTCAGGTTCGTCGTGATGCTGACCGACACGTTCACAGGCTGCACCACCTGACCTGCCGGCGTGGGAATACCACCGGTACAGTTAATGATGATGTCGCCCACCAGCTCCGTCCAACCTTCCGCTCGGACTGTTGGAGGAACGCCGGTGGTCGCGGCGCACTGGAACGGCGTATTAGCTACTTGAGCGCTAGCCGGAACTGTTAGCCCCGCGAGCAGGGCTACCAGGGCAAGCGCGTAAAGCCATTTGCGAAAATCTGCCATTTCCTTCTCCTTGTGAAAATCAAAATGTGAATTGATGGAAGTTCTTCTCTTCAACCTGAGCCTCAAACGATTCATCCTTAAGCTTGAATCCTCTCACCCTCAAGCCTGGAGCCCTGCCGCCTGCTGGCATGTTGCGCCGCAGTTTGTTTGTCCGGCTGCTCTGCTCGATGGCTCATCGTTGTGTTCGACTTCTCTTTTGAACTATGTGCTCGCGGGATTCACGGTCAATGAATGCCGCCTACAATACTGCTTCTGTTACACCCTGGACGCAGTCAGATTATTGATACCATTCTCCACGACTCAAGTCAAGCTAAAAAATAGGGTTGCGCTTCGAGACGGGCTCGATTTCACGCAGCCGAGCGCAGGGATCATTCGACCATCGCCCGCGTGTTCGCGTCAAGTGGAAACAGGGAATGGAGAGATCGGAAGGCTTAACGGCGCTTGGGAATCGCCGAACGGCGGGGGGGCTGTGGAAAAGTTCCTCGGGGCCAAAACTGTGTAGATTTCTTAATTCGCGTTCCTGATGTCTTTCTGAAGCTTCTTCACCTTGGCCTTGAGCTCGTCGCTGGCTTCGATCAGGTCTGTGGTGTCATAGATGACGTGGGGCGTCATGAAGACGATCAGTTCGCTGCGTTCGTGACTATAAGTCTTGCTGCCGAACAGCCCGCCGATATAGGGAAGCCGGCTGAGGAAAGGAATCCCGTTGACCTGGCTTTGGGTGGTTTCGCCGATGAGTCCGCCGACGGCGATGGTATCGCCGTCCTGCATGGTGACCTGGGTCTGCACCACCTGCTGCGAAAACTCGGGGGTCAAATTCGCGCTCGTGGAGGAGCTGCTACTGCTGCTGCTACTCCCGCTGCCGTTCTCGGGCGAGCTAACTTCCTGATTGATGATCAAGGTGACGACGCCGCTGGGGCTGACGCGGGCATTCACTTCGAGCGTCACACCGGTGTTCACGCCGGAGATGTTTTGGGTGAATGCGTTGGTGCCTCCCAACTGTAGAGGCGTTCCCACTTGCGAGGTCAGCACGGGCA
The DNA here is from genome assembly GCA_030037375.1 of Bryobacteraceae bacterium. Taxonomy (GTDB): domain Bacteria; phylum Acidobacteriota; class Terriglobia; order Bryobacterales; family Bryobacteraceae; genus Palsa-187. Next base: position 2,291 of record JASHRP010000627.1, read on the forward strand.
CCTGGGTGCCGACGTTGATCGAGGCCGGGATGCTGTCGGTCGCGATCAAGCTCGGCTCGGAAAGGATGTGGACCTTGTTGATGTTCTCGTTCAGGCTCAGCGCGCCGAGCAGTTCCCGGCTCTTGCTGACCAGCGTTCCCGCAGTGAGCGTCGCGGTGCCCCCGACCAGCGACATCACCGGCGCCAGGCCGATTCCGGACGTGTTCTGGGAGGTGGGGTTGAAGTAAGCCGAGATGCCGCTGGCGAACTGGTCGGTCAAGTCGACGGAGTAGATCTTGGCGTCGAGCAGGATTTGGCGCGGCGGGCGGTCGAGCTCATTGAGCATTTTGAGAATGCTCTGATAACGCTGCGGGTCGGCCTGGATCATCAGCTTGTTATCGAAAGGCATGGGCACGATTCGTGGAGGGGGTTGCTGCTGTTGGCCGGTTGCGGCGCCCGCGGGCGTGGAAGGCGCGCCGACGACCGCCACGTTCGAGTTCGCGGAGTTGCTGGTCGACGGGGTCAACGGAGTCTGCGCGGCGAGACCGCCGAAGGCGGGATACCCGTATGCGCCGGTTCCCGGGTAGCCGCCGATGCCGCCCATGCCGCCGCAACCTCCGCTGCCGCCGAAGTTGCCGCTAAAGCTATTGGCCGCTCCGTAGGTGCTGCCTCCGAAGGCGCTGGACCCGTAGCCGCCGGTCCCGTAACCGCCCATCAGGCCGCCGCCGTAATTGCCAGCCCCATAGCCGCCGCCGTAAAATCCGCCGTACGCTCCGCTGCCTCCCAACCCGTAGCCGTAATTGTTGTAGGCGGCACCGGGCGACACGGGCACGCCATAGCCTGCGGCGCCCGTGCCGAGCGCGCCTTGCGGCATGAACAATTGATTCAGCGCTAGCGCCAGACAATCCGCGTCGCGATAACGCACCGGATAGACGTAGGTATCGACCGCGCCGGCGGCAACTTTGGCGGGAATGTCGAATTTCTTGATCCACTGCTCGACCGTCTCGAAGACGCCAGGATTGGGCGCTACCGCGATCAGAAGATTGACGCGATCGATGGCCAAGAAATGGACGGTGCTGGTTTTCGCATCGAGAGAAATGGATTTCAAAACAGTATCGAGATCTTTCGCCATATCGGAAGGGCGGGCCTGTTCGAGCTCGTAGACGCGCACGCGCTGTCCGGTGAAAATATCGCTATCGAATTGGCGGATCAGATCCAGCATGCGGTTCATATTGCGCCGGCTGTCGAGGATGAACAGAAGATTGGCCGGAGCGTAGCTAATGATGCTGGCGTTCTCGCCTTTGAACTGATCGAGGACTTTGGTCAGCTCATCGACGGTGACGTATTTGAGGAAGATCATGTCCAGCATGATCTGATCGTCTTCCGGGATATTTTGCGGGTTGTTGGCGATCGGAATCGGCTGGTGCAACGCGTCGATCATCTTCACCACGCGGTAGATGTCGCCTTCTTGCACGATCGCGTAGCCGTTGATACGCAGGATCATTTCAAGCAGGTTGCGTGCGTCGAGGCTCTTGGTTTCGCCGTAAGAGGTGATCGAGATGCTGCCGGTCAGGCCGGGAGCCGGAGGCAGAACTAGCGTGATGCGAAGCAGCCTGGCGAGGCGATCGACAACGTCGTTCAGAGACGCGTTGTTGAGCGTGAGGTCGGCGCCGGAGACCTGGGGGCCCGGCGCTTGTGGCGGAGCTTGCGGCGCAGCAGGCTGCTGCGGGGCGGCAGGAGCAGGCGCGGGTGGTTGTTGCTGAGCCGGGGGCGCCTGCGCCAGAAACTTCGGCGCGCATAAACCGAGACACACCCCGAGAAGTGCAACTGAGCGAATTCGCAGATTCATTATTTGACTTGCTCCCAACGGCAGGTAGGTCCCATGAGTCCCTGAGCGGCGGTTTTCTTATAGCCGCCGACAATGCTTCCCGACGGTGTGGTGTCATCGGATCGGCAGTTGTAAAAGCCGCCCCCGGAAGGGGTGCCGAGCACGGAGGGAACATTCGAGGCGGAAGTGTTAGACGCGGTTGTATCCGATGACGCGCCGCCAATCGAGATGACCCCCGTGGGACGCGGAGGAGGCGCAGCGGCGGCGACGGCCGCGGCCGGCGCCAATTGCTGCGGCGTCTCCTTGGGCTTGAGATCGGTCAGCTTGCGCTCCACTACCTGTCCCTTCCAATCGAACGTGATGTTATCGCGGTCGAAAGAGACAACCTTAAAGTCGCCCAGGCTTTCACCCGCCGTATACCCCTTCTGGCCCTGGCCGTTGGCGGGACTGAGGATCACTTCCGGATCGCCGCCGAAACGAAGCTGACCGTAGTAGAGAGGCAAGGGCGGCACGGGAGGAGGAGGCGGCGGCGGCGGCGCGGGCGGCGGCACCTCTACGATAACGTTCGGATTGCGGTCTTTCGAAAAGAGCATCTTCTGTACGGTTTCGTTGTACTCGGCAGCGGCGACCGGCGGGACAGGAGCGGGCGGAGGCGGCGCGATCACGGTCTGAGCGTGCGCAGCTTTAAGCAGCACTGCGCGCTCTCGATCTTCGGCTTGGAGGCGTCGCGTGCGGAACTGCCACGCAAGTAAGGCGACCAGAGCCGCGAGAACAACGTTGAGCAAGAGAATGCGGCGATTCATCGTGAGGCTTCCTTCAAACTGCTCTTCAAACCCCGGATCCTTTCTTCTGCGATTTTTCGGGAACCAAGCGGCGCGCCGTCACGCCGGAAATTGCCAGGCGCACGTTCACGGTTTTCTCTTTCGGATTGGCGGCCTGCACTTGGAGATCACTGGTGGTGAGCAATTGCGGTTGAGCAGAGAGATCGCTGAGCAGATTCACCAGTTGTTCAATGTGACATTCGATTTGCACCGCGACGGTGACTTGTCCGTAGTCATCGCCTAAAGGCGCGATGCCTAGAAGCTCGAAGGACTTCAGCGGAATCTGCTGCGAGTCGCAGAGGCGGTGGAGGATCTGGAGGAGCTGCGCTTGGGCTTGTTGGGCGGTCTCGCCAGCAATTAGCCCCGCTTCACGCTTGGCGAGATCGGCGGAGACGGACTTGAGGATGTCCTCTTTCTGCGGAACGGTCGCTGCGGTATCGCGAAGTTTGGCTAAGCGCCGTTCGTCGAGAGCCGCGGAATCCACTGATGCAGAGACGATGGGCGTGCTGCTTCCGGACGATTGAATGAAATACCAGGCTGCTGAGAGCACCAGTGATACGCCCAGCCAGGCGAGGGACCGGCGTTCCCGAGCGGTGATTTCCATCCTATTTCATGCCCCTCTACTTCACCCCTTCGCGATTGGTCCTGATGCGGAACTGCTCGCCGCCGGTAACGCGTATGGGAGCAGCCTGAAACTCGGAG
>JASHRP010000628.1 GCA_030037375.1 Bryobacteraceae bacterium
GAATTGCGTGGGAGAGCAACGAGTCGAGAGACGCGAAGTCGCCCGAGGGCGGCGTATATGCGACGGAGGGTTGACTCAGCGCAGGCTGCGGCGAGGCGCCAGGAGCCGCGGATGTCTTGCTGGCAGGGGCCGCGCGATTCAACTGCGCGACAATTTCGGAAAGGTCCTTGTCGTAGCTGGACACTACTACAAGAATATGACGGTGGGCGTCAGCGCGCCGTGCAGGGCGACGGGTTCCACTTCGATCCGTCCGGCTCTTTCTTCCAGTTCGTGCTGGTGACAAAAGGCTCGCTTAGATACGTGGGATCTTCGACCACGGTGGTTACGACGAACCAAGTATCGCCGTTGCGTTCCTTCGAGAGATCGTAATACTCCTTGAGAACCGTGTTGGCGCTGTACGGCGGGCCGTTTTTGCGCAGATAGCCGGGCCGCAAATGTGTGGTGACCACTTCAAGCGAGCGGCCCATCGCACCCTCGCGAGTGGCTCCGAGGCCAGCTTGCGGCGATCCGGAACCACGCAGCGGCTTCTCCCAATTAGCGGCAGAGTAACCCTGCCATCCCGGCTGCGGGTCTTTTGGAGCAGCGCCAGTGAAATGGAACAGGCGCGTTTGCGTGCCGGCGTCGGTCTCGATCTTGAGCGTGTTGTCGTCGGCCCAGGTGATGTGAAGGCGGCCAGGCACGCGCATGATCGCCGGAGCCCCGTACGATTTGCATTGCAAGCCTGCGGCTTCATCCGCGGCCGGATTCCATGCGTCGCCGATTTTGCGGCCTTCCGCGTTGAGAGGGATGCTCGCGAAGTCGCCCTTGATCGGAGTGACCATGCGCCAGCGCCAATCTTCGCTCACGACGGAGACCCAGTAGCCGGTGAAATCGACGGGTGCGGCAGCGCGCGCTGTTGGCGGAGGTCCGCCCCGGCCTCCCCGAGGCGGAACTTGCGCGAGGACGGCTGAGGTGAGCGCGAAGATGAGCAGCACGCTCCTCATTTCTTGAGGCTCCGGTAAATGGATTCGACGAAAGCGTCCGGCGAAACGAAGCTGCCCACGGCTGCGTACTGCGTATCGTAATCGCGGCTGGGCTTGGCGGCTTTCACCTGATCGAGAGTTTTGCCCTGCTTGATCAGATCCTCGACGCGGTCGCGTACGATGGTCACCATGTCGCGGTATTCGACCAAGTCGGCTTCATCGCAGAGGCGGCCATGGCCCGGGATGATCATCGTGCCGCCCTCCTGATACCGTCCCGGAACGGCGATTTCCAGGATCTTGTTCAATCCGCCAATCAATCCCTGCACGCTGCCGCCGCGAGCGATGTCGATGAACGGATAAAGGTCAGGCATGAAGAGGTCGCCCACGCTCAGGACATCGGAGCGGCGGAAGAATACGATGGAGTCGCCATCCGTGTGCGCGTTCGGGAGATGGGTGACGAAGACGGCTTCCCCGTTGAAGAAGAAATCCTTGTAAGGAGTGCTGTAGGTATCGTTAGGCCATAGCGTGGCTGGTATCGCGGCTTCACCGGGCAGCGGCGTGACCATGCGATCCAGCACGCTGATGTAGGCGACCACGCGCGCGGGCGCGGGCATCGCGGGGGTCGCTCCCATCTTGACCAAAGCCTCGTTGCCGCCGGTGTGATCGGCGTGCACGTGAGTATCGATCACCCAGCGCACCGGGCCATCGGATAGCTTGCGAATCGCGGCCATGATCTTCGAGGAATTCGCGGCGAGTCCGGTATCGACCAGCAGGATTCCGTCGGGTCCCGTCTGCACGGTGATGTTACCGCCGCCGCCCGAAAGCATATAAATGCCGCCGCGCACCTGCAGCGTGTGAATTTCGGTGTCCTGCGCGTAGAGGACCGCGGCCGTCAACGCGGAGAGAAGAAAAGCCGCGGATTTCATCGAAGATTGCAGTTGAACAGCGTCGTGCAGACGCAGAATCGCTCGCAGTGATCGGGAGGGTGGTAACCCGTGATCTTGGAACGGTACTCGGGATACAACGTCTCTGCCCCACCACGCGTGGCTTCGTACGGCAGGCCGTAATAGTCGGCGAACTCATGCAGATATGGATTTGTCCCGGGCAGGTGATGCGGCACCGTACCCTCCGGCTTCGGAAGCTCCGCCGCGTATTCGCAGCCGAAGATGCCGATATGCTGGCCGGGATCGAGATACCAGTTATCGCTGCGGACCAAGGGCTCGGTCAGAAAGACAGGATCTTCAATGACGGTGGTGACCGTGAGGTAATCGCCGTGACGGGTCCAATGCTCCGTAAAAATGGCCTTGTCGCTGCGAGGGACCCCGTTGCGGCGGATGTAATTCTCCTTGAGATGCGTGGTGGTGATGGTTAGCATATTGCCCTCCCACACACCGGTTGAGAAGCCCTGCCAGGTATGCGGAGCGTCGGCGCCGGGATGGGGCCGGCCATCGAGGTAAATCGTGCGCTCACTATCCCACGCGAGCAGATGCGTGTGAATGGCGATGGTGCGTTGCGTGACGGGATCGATGTCACTCCAGATGCGCAAGTTCCCCAGCCCGCGCATGGAGTAGTCCGCGCCGTGGGGGCGGCATTGGTATTGCTCCACCACGGATATGCGATCTGCATCCCAGCTATCGGCACGAAGACGGGCGGCGTCGTTGATCGGCAACTCGGTGTAGTCGGCGAGTTCCGGGCCGGGAAGCCGTTCGGGCCCATCCTCGTGGTAGAGAGGCGCCCATTCGCCCGAAAAATCCTGCTGAGCCAGCAAAGGAAGCCCGGCCACGAACAGGACCGTGAGAGTGAGCCCTGCATGCAACTTGGTCACTCCGCTACGATATGCGCGGCGGAAAGGCGAAGTCAAGCAGCCGTACCAGCCGCATGTGGGCCAGCGCCGGCTCTTGTCCGCACCGGTACCTCGCGGACGAAGGGTCTGGTACAAAACTCGGCCCTGGTGAGTACTGCATGGTGACTGCGCTCCCGCGGTTGCCGCTCCATTCTGATCTTGGAGTTAAGTCCAAGAAGGTGAGAGAGATGGTACGCAATCAGTTATCTATTTACGCGCTCACGCTGCTCTTCGCGGCCGGCGCTCGCGTGGCGTCGGCAACCACGATCGTGGGGGCCATCGAGGATTACCCGGGCAGCAGCGGTTACGAGAAGAACGGCGATTTCAACGACATGATATTCGAGATGACCGGCAATTTCACGATCATCGCGCCTGGCGGCGTGCTCAGCCCGCTGACTTCTAGCGTAGTGAATCAGAACGGAACCGTTTTCTGGGACAACCCTTCGCTCGACGGGCCGGATCTAAACGCCGGTTATATCCTGGTGAATGACCCGTCCTTCCCCGGCCTGGAATATCTTGCGACCTCAGGCGGAGGCAGCGTGAATTCGGTGATGTTCGACGGCACCGGGACGATCACGGTGACCTACCTGTCTGGAATCACCGCCTGGCAAAAGACGGATACGCTTGAATGGGCTAGCGTCTCGAATCCGAGTTCACTGAATCAGTTGATTCCGGGAGGATCGACGGACGGCTTTACCACCACCTTCACTGCCAATGGCGATTTCGACTTGTACATGTCGAATGGCCAAGGCCAGACGTATTCGTCGGTCGCCGCAAACAACGTCGGAGAGAGCACAACGCAGCAGCATTTCGCATTCT
>JASHRP010000629.1 GCA_030037375.1 Bryobacteraceae bacterium
GCTGCCGCGTTTCTGTTCGACATCGGGTTGTACGCAATGAGCTTCTACATGCCCCAGGCGGTTAAATCGCTTTCGAGCGGCTACTCCAATACCACGGTGGGCATCCTGGTGATGATCCCTCACCTCGCGGGGCTGGTGGCGATGACCCTGGTTTCACGGAGTTCCGACCGCCGCCAGGAGCGGCGATGCCACGCCGCAATTCCTCTCGTCGCCGGAGGCGTTGCCCTGTTATTGCTGGGCTCGAGAAATTCCCCCTTTCTCTCAATAGCGCTTTGGTCATTCGTGGCGATGGGAATCTACAGCTTCTTCGGCCCGTTTTTCTCGATTCCGAGCCGGTTTCTGACCGGATTCTCCGCGGCATCAGGCATCGCCTTAATCAACTCTGTCGCCAGCCTCGGAGGCTTTGTCGGACCGTCGGTCATCGGCGCTATGGCAGGCGAGACGAGGGGGATCTACGGAGGTCTCACCCTGGCGGGCATTTCGTTGTTCGCGTCAGCGGCGCTGCTAATGCTCCTGCCCGAAAAAAGCCGTCAGGGCACATCTCTTTCCCTCTGAAATAACCCCTATCAAGTTCCGCTGAAGCGGCGTTGGGGAAGCCTCGCCCGCGCTCTGAGCGAATCGTCGGCTACACGGAGAATGGCCGCCTTCATAAGGGTGCGCCTGAGTCGCTGTCACGGAATTAGGAACGACAAACGCACTCTGTTCCGGCGATCCGTAGATCGCCGACTTCACCGCGTCGGTGGGCTTGGCCGACTTATCGTTCCCTATCGGAGACGGGGCGGCTCGGTGCTAGCGACCATCCGGACGGAACCCTGATCCATAATCTGCCGAAGCGGTGGCCGTGGGTGCTTTCAAAACGTTGGGCTCTATCGAAAAGCAGCATCGTGTCGCGGACACGTCGCGGTTTTCGAAGGAACTATAGGTTTGTTACGTTCTGGAGGTTCGTAGACTCCGTAAGTTACTGGTCAGAAAGCAGGGTATTGGGTTCGACTCCCGCCCGGCTCACCACTCTAACGTTCAGATCAATTTAGGCGTTAGTTGGTGTCGCGAACGTGTCGTAGTCACGTGTCCACGAGGCTTTCGACGTCAGGCGTTGGCTTTGGAGACGCCTTGGAAACACTTGGAAACGCGGCGGCTTGACCGGGAAGTGACCGTGGGATAGCCTTTCCTTGAATGGCGCGCTCGTTCGCCCGGAAAATCCTCGCGATTTCGGTAGTCGCTGGCTGTCTTTCCACTCTGCCGGCCGATGATCCCCCGACGCAGAAATCGGCCTCCGAGGCGGCGCCTCTTGCGAAGGCGATGATCAACCAATATTGCCTCGGTTGCCACAATGCGAAATTGAAGACCGCGGGATTGGCGCTCGAAGGCCAGAACCTCGACCGGATTGGCAACCAGGCGGATCTATGGGAAAAAGTTGCGCGCAAATTGCGCACTGGGGAAATGCCGCCCGCGGGGCTGCCGCGTCCGGATCTGAAGACGTACGCCAGCGTGACTGCAGAGCTCGAAAACGCGTTGGATAAGGCGGCCTCGGAACATCCTAATCCCGGACGCGTCCCGGTGCATCGGCTAAACCGTGCCGAGTACACAGCCGCGATCCGCGACCTGCTCGACCTGCGGGTCGACGCCAAAGATCTGTTGCCTGCCGACGATTCCGATCAGGAAGGCTTCGACAACATCGCCAGCGTCCTGACGGTGTCGCCGGTTTTGTTAGAGAACTATCTGTCGGCGGCGAACAAGATCAGCCGGTTGGCTGTCGGCGATCCTTCGTCGCCGGCAACCGTCGAAACTGTCAAGTACGCGAAACTCCTGGTGCAGGACGACCGCATGGGCGACGATCTGCCGTTCGGTTCCCAGGGCGGCGGGGTCATCCGCTATCAATTTCCCGTGGATGCTGACTACACAGTCAAGGTATTGCTGCGCCGTCAATACTACGACTACATCGTCGGCATGGGCGAGCCGCACGACATCGATATCCGCCTCGATGGAGTTCGCCTGAAGCGCTTCCGAGTGGGAGGCGAAGCCAAAGGCATGACCATGCCCGAAGGCTTCGCTGGCAACACGCAAGGTTCTCCCGAATTCGAAGTCTACATGCACACCGCCGACGCTGGCCTCGAAGTTCGAATGCCGGTGAAGGCTGGCGAACATGAGGTCGGAATTTCGTTCGTCAAGCGGTTTTGGGAGCAGGAAGGCGTTCTCGAACCGCCGCAGATCGGTTTTGCGCGAACCACCAACGAGTACTATCACGGAAATCCGGCCGTCGAGTTTGTGATGATCGGCGGACCGTACAACGCGACATCGCGCGGCGATTCGCCCAGCCGCCGCAAGATCTTCGTCTGCGCTCCCCAGACGCAAACTGAGGAAGTCCCGTGCGCCCGCAAGATTCTTACGACGCTCGCCACGCGAGCTTACAGGCGTCCCCTCACCAACAGCGATGTCGACACGCTGCTCGGCTTTTATCGCGCCGGACGGGCGGAGGGCGATTTCGATACCGGCATTCAAAAAGGGATCGAGCGCGTTCTGGCAGCGCCCAGCTTCCTGTTCCGCGTGGAAGGCGTGCCAGCGAACTTGCAGCCCGGCTCCGTGTACCGCTTGAGCGATGTGGAGCTCGCCTCCCGCCTTTCCTTTTTTCTATGGAGCAGCATTCCGGATGAAGAACTGTTGAACCTGGCGGTTCAGGGGCGTCTCAAGGATTCCAGCGTGCTGAAGCAACAGGTCGGGCGCATGCTGAAAGATCCGCGTTCTCAAGCGCTGGTGGACGGCTTCGCGAATCGCTGGCTGGGATTGAGCAAGCTCGCCGGATTGACCCCCGACACCGATCTCTATCGCGAATTCGACGAAAACCTCCGCGAGTCAATGGGAGAGGAGACTCGGGCGTTCGTCGCCAGTCAATTGCAGAACGACCGCAGCGTCACCGAACTGATCACCGCCGACTATAGCTACCTCAATGAGCGTCTGGCCAAGCACTACGGGATTCCCGATATCTACGGTCCCCGGTTTCGTCAGGTCAAATTCACGGACGGTATCCGCGGAGGATTGCTGGGCCAAGCCAGCATCCTCGCCATCACTTCTTATCCGAATCGAACCTCGGTAACGGTTCGGGGGCGTT
>JASHRP010000630.1 GCA_030037375.1 Bryobacteraceae bacterium
TCCACGCGGCCGTTCCGAATCTGCCCCCTAGTGTCAGTGGCGTCGGGTTTGCTGGGCCGGACATCGGCGACTTCGAATTCCGCGGGCGCGAGGTTGGGAAGGACCTTGGAGATGTCAGCGGCATTGGGCGTGGGTTTCTCGTTCACGCTATCGACAACCAGTACGGGAACCGGGACCTTGGCCGGTTCGAGCTTCAAGCCGAGCTGCTTTTCCACCGCGTCGAAGACGCTGATTCCGTCCGGGCCGGCAGCGGCGAGCTGCCCCCGTCCAGTCCATTTGAGGGTGAAGTCCCAACGGCCGTCGATGCCGGTTTGGTTCACCGCGACATTGGTCACGTAGCCATTGGCCATGTCGTGGAGATCCTGCGCGATTTCGTCCATGGTCTGAGCGGTGCATTCAACCACGTTGTAACCGATCGTGCCGGGAGGATTGTTCTGCGGGACGCCGCGGCAGCCGGGAGATTCGGAGTCGCTCGCTTCTTTCATCTTGTTCTTGCCGCCTTTGGGGAGGGTCAGCGCGAAGGCTTGCATGGGTTTGTCTTCTTTGTGGACCTTGAGCGCGAAGCGGTCCGCCAGCAGACTCTGAAGCATCAACTTCACTGTCGCCGGCGGGGTTTTCTCAGGAGCCTTGGCGCTGATGTCGAAACGGTCGAGTTCAAGCCAAGCTGGACCGCCCTGGACCTTTTCGCCGTCCACGCTGTAGGCGTTGGCGATCAGTTCCAACATGCTTGCCGTATGCACGTCGTACCGTCCGCCGCGAAGGACTCCGCCGCGCATGTAGGGATTGGTCACATGCGCGCTGGCGCGAATTTCGGACGCGTCAAACGAAGGGGGAGCGGCCGCGGTGATGCCGGATTGGCCGAATGCCGCGGAAGAAACCGCGACGATAGCGATAACCGTCCGTGTTCGAATCATGATTCCATCCTCCTGTAGAATTTCGAGGGCCGGTATAAGTAATACGCGTCGGACGGGGACGGCGTTCACAACAATCGAGGGTCTACGTATATCGTAACCTACATAGGTAGGCTACAAACGGGTTAATTCCCGGTTGGGTCCCCCGCGAGTAGCCCGGAAGTTTCCCGCGCAAGGCTCCGCTAATGGAAGATACGCGGATGATTAGACGCGGTTACGCACAATTTGTACCGTTTGTACCGTTTAGGTCCGGGCAAGGCGCGTAAGAGCTTCACCATCTAAACGATAGGAAAGCCAATCCTCGACCTTTTCGGCTCCGAGGCGTTTATAGAAGGCGAGCGCAGGCTCGTTCCAATCGAGGACCAGCCATTGCAGCCAGCCGCCGCGGGCGAAGGCTGCTTTCGCGACTTCTTTTAGTAAAGCGGCTCCGATGCCTTTGCCGCGATGCTCGGGATCGACGAATATGTCTTCGAGGAAGATGCCGCGCCTTCCGCGAAATGTCGAGTAGGTCTCGAAATACATCGCGTATCCGACGGGCTCGCTGGCGACGAACGCTAGCAATGCGTCGCAAACGGGGCGCGAACCGAATAAGGCGTCACGCAGATCGGCTTCGGTCCCGGAGACCTTGTGCGAGAGCCGCTCATACACGGCGAGCTTCAGAATGAGGGTGTGGAGCAGGGGAACGTCTTCGGTTGTTGCCCGGCGGATCTCGTGTGGCGAAACGCTCACTGCGGCGACGCAGGAGGAGCGGGGGCAGCGGGGGGATGCGGCGGAGCGGGCTGAAACCCTCTTCCGCCGAAGCCGCCGCGCTTCATGGTCAAGTTAGATACGGTATTCCAGGCGTTTGTCTTGCGGTCCTTGCTTTCGATTAGAATTTGCCAGGATTTCGCGGCCGGGTCCCAGGTCCAGGTCTCGCGGAATGGGACGGTCGGATAGTTATAGGTGAACTCGATTTTGTTCCCGTCTTGCAATCCGAAACCGGGCGTCTCCGCGCCGAGCGCGCTGATGCTGTCGACCCGGATCGCAACTAAACGACGATTATATGTATCGAAGCCGATATGCATCACGGTTTCGAGCGGTCCGCGGATCTCCTTGCGATGCAGCCGCAGGAACTGATGGCCAAGAACCCATTCGGCGTCCGCTACTTCCATGACCGGCCGGTTGCCAAGGGTGCCGGTGATGGTCCAGAAGCCGAGCATGTTATCGAGAAGGTCGCTTTTGAATGGGGGTTGCTGAACGCCGGGACCGGTCTGCGCGGCGAGCAAAGGAGCCAGCGCGAGCATTGCGAGGCAGCGTTCGAACATGTCTAACGTCAAAGTATCACAACTGGGCCTATCGTTCTTCTTGATATGACGCGCCTTGATCGTAGCTGTTCAGACGGCGAATCCAGATGTTGCGATAGCGCACGGGGTTGCCATGATCTTGAAGAACGAGAGAATCTTCCTCGGGCTGAGGAACGTATTTCGCGAGCGCGCGATGCACGGTCGGCCCCATGACTTCCTTGCGGTTGTGCAGCAGCACGCCGTTCAGAAACACGGTGAGATATGCGGGCTTGGTGAGGGTCGCACCTTGAAATTTCGGCGCCTCGAAGACGATGTCATAAGTTTGCCATTCGCCCGGTTTTCGCGCGGCGTTTGATAGCGGCGGCCATTGACCGTAGATCGCGCCGGCTTGGCCATCGGCATAGGTTGGGTTTTGATATGAATCGAGTACCTGCACTTCATAGCGGCCTTGCAGGAAGATGCCGCTGTTGCCTCGGCCCTGGCTGCTTCCGCGAACCTCCGCGGGCGTGGCCCATTCGACGTGCAGCTGAACGTCGCCGAATTTTTCTTTGGTCGCGATGTCGCCGGCGCGTGGGGAAACTTCGAAGTATCCGTTCTCGACTTTCCACGTCGCGGGTTTGCCGGACGTCACTGAAGTCCACTTCGATAAATCTTTTCCGTCGAAGAGCGCGATGGCGTCCGAGGGCGCGCCGCCGGGCTGCGACGCTGGAGTGACGAGGGGCGGGTGAGGACGGGCGGGATCGTGAACGTGGTACGGAAGTCCGGGAAGCATCGGCGTGTCCGTGTAGCCCAAATCTTGAGACGCGCACGCGGTAACGATGCCAAATAGCGCGATTAGAATTGCATAGCGCATGACGGTGCCGAGTATATCTCACAACTGAGAGATGCTGGTAAACGTGCATCGGGTGGTGATCGTCGGAGGAGGATTCGGGGGCTTCTACGCGACCAAGGCTCTGCGCCGGGCTGAGGCGGAGGTAACGCTCATCGACCGGCGGAACTTTCACCTGTTTCAACCCCTGCTCTATCAAGTCGCCACGGGATCGCTTTCTCCGGGCGAGATCGCCGCGCCGTTACGAGCGCTGCTGAGGGATCAGAAGAATGCGCGCGTGCTGCTGGGCGCTGCCGTTGGCCTGGATACGAGTGGGAAGCGGCTGATTTTGGATGGGGGCGAGATTCGCTACGACACGCTAATCGTCGCGACAGGCGCGCGGAATTTTTACTTCGGCCATGATGCGTGGGAGAGTGAGGCTCCGGGGCTGAAGTCGATTGAAGACGCGATGCGGATTCGCGGGAGAATTTTCTATGCGTTCGAGGCCGCGGAGCGTGAAACCGATGCGAAGCTGCGCCGCGCGTGGCTGACGTTCGTAATCGTAGGCGCGGGGCCGACCGGGGTGGAACTCGCCGGTGCGCTGGCGGAGATCGCGCGCGATACGCTGCGGAAAGATTTTCGCTCGATTCATACGGCGGAATCGCGAATTCTGCTGATCGAGGGCGGACCGCGGCTGCTGTCGGCGTTTCCCGACGATCTTTCCGCGGCGGCGGAGCGGTCCTTAACGCGGTTGGGGATAGAGGTTCACAAGAATGCACGCGTGTCGGGAGTGGATCGCGATGGCGTGACGATCGAGGTGCAGGAGGGTCAACAGCGGATTGAGGCTCGGACCTTTGTGTGGGCGGCAGGAGTCGCGGCGGCGGATTTCGCGGGGATCGTGGCGAAGGCGACGGGAGTCAAGCAGGATCGCATGGGGCGAATGATGGTGAACCCGGATCTTACGTTGCCGGGTCATCCAGAGATTTTCGTGGTCGGAGACGCGGCGAATTTAGAGTGGCACGGGCATCCGCTGCCGGGAGTGGCTCCGGTGGCGATGCAGCAAGGGCGATATGCGGCTCGCGCGATTAAAGAACGGCTCGCGGGCCGCGAGCCGAAGGCGTTTCGATATTTGGACAAAGGCAATCTTGCGGTGATCGGGCGGGCGGCCGGGGTCGCCGATTTCGGACGCGTGCGCTTTCACGGATGGCCCGCGTGGCTATTGTGGCTGACCGTGCACCTCACTTACGTCGCGCAGTTCCGGAACCGGGTGCTGGTGTTCGTCCGCTGGGGATTTCAGTATCTGACATTCGATCGCGGATCGCGAATTATCCCTGAGCGAGAGCAGGAATGGGAGCAGAAAATTGACGGCCAGTGAAGGCAACGGTTCGCGAGGCGCAGGCCAGGTCTTTTTGTACTTCGGGTCGCTGACGCTGCTGATCTACCTGGTGAGTCCCAGCGGGTACCTGCTGGATATTCCGACGTCGTACATGCTCAAGAACCAGTTGCAGTCGTCCGCTGAGGAGGTGTCGCTATTCCGGCTGGTGACGGCGATTCCGGTGTACGCGGCATTCGTGTTCGGGTTGATTCGCGATTTGTGGAATCCGTTCGGGCTGCGCGATCGCGGGTATCTGCTGGTATTCGCGCCGGTGACAGCAGCGGTGCTGGCGTGGCTGGGGTGCTCGCGGCTATCGTATACGGGATTGCTGGCAGGCATGCTGGTGACGATGCTCTCCTTCCGCTTCAGCATGGCTGCGTATCAAGGCTTGATCGCGCTGGTGGGGCAAGAGAAGTTGATGTCGGGACGGCT
>JASHRP010000072.1 GCA_030037375.1 Bryobacteraceae bacterium
CAACGAAAGCCGCTTCCAGTTCCAACACAACTACAACACCAATACCGGCGACAACCCGGTGGTCAACATCTCCGTGGGCGACGCGTTTACCTCCGGAAGCAATTATCCGCTGACCTATACCCACAACAACAACATCGAGTACCAGAATTACACGTCGATCACGCACAAGACGCATTTCCTCAAGTTCGGCATCAGAATCCGCGACGCGTTCCAGGGCAGCTACACCACCAACAACTTCACCGGTCAGTTCAGTTGGTCTTCGCTGGCCGCGTATACCAATTTTCTGGAAGGAATTGCTTCCGGCCAGACGCTGGGTCAGGTGTTCGCCGCTGGTTATGAACCGTTCCAATACACTCAGGCAGCCCAGCTATCCGGAACCCCGCTGTTGAACGTCAGCCAGTTCGACGCCGGCCTGTTCATTCAGGATGACTGGAGAATCCTCCCCAATGTCACGCTGAGCCCTGGTCTGCGATACGAAGTCCAGAACAACATCGGCGACTACACCGATTTCGCGCCCCGCGTCGGCCTCGCGTGGGGCATCGGACCGGCGCAAGGCCGTCTGAAAACGCCCAACACCGTCCTGCGGGCCGGCTATGGCTGGTTCTATACTCGCGTCCCGCTCGGCGACACTTTGAACGCGGAGCGGTTTAACGGGATGAATCAGCTGTCGTACACGGTGAACAATCCGCAATTCCTCTCCGAGCCCGCTCTCGTGCAAATGGGCTATAGCAGCGCGGTCGCGCAGGGCCTGTGCAGTGCTTCCCCGGGCGCTTGCGCACCGACAGCCGGCACCGGCACCATTAGCCAGTCGTATCTGACGCCCTACGCCACAGCATCCACCCTCGACATCAAAGATTCAAACCTTCGCGCTCCGGTGCAGATGCAGACCGCGCTGGGAGTGGATCGCAGCTTGCCCAAGAACATGACGATCTCGGTGAACTATATCAACACCCGAGGTCTACACCAGTTCCAGACAGTGAATATCAACACGCCGCTTCCCGGAACCTACATTCCCGCGACCCTCACCAATCCGTTCGCCCAGGGCAACTACCCCTATGGGCCGAATGCGGGCGTCCTCGATCTGTATGAATCGGGCGGCGTTTTCAAGCAGAATCAGTTGATTTTCAACATGCGCGTTCCGCTCGGCTCCAAGCTTTCGCTGCAAGGCTACTATGCTTACGGCCATGCCAATGCGAGCGCCGGCAATCCGTCCAATCCTTACAACTTCGCGATGGACTACGGCCGCGCCCCATATGACATCCGGCATCGCGTGCAGATCGAAGGCACGGTCGCGCTCCCGTGGAAGATTCGGCTGAATCCCAACATCGCCTATCAGTCGGCCCCGCCATTCAACATAGTCGAGGGCATCGACCAGTACGGCACAACCAACACGGGTACCGCTCGACCGGCGTTCGCCCCTGCCGGATTCAACACTGCCACCTGCCTTCCCACTACGGGCACGGCGGGCGGCGAGTCGCTGAGCGGGGAGATTGCCTCGCAAGGGTATGCTTGCGCCGCGACCGCCTACGGAAACTTGATCATCGATGCGCCGATCGGCGCCAACGGCCTTCCGACTCTTCCCGGTTACGGGACTTTGAAGGTAATCCCAATCAACTACGGCAACGCATTCGGGCAGTTCTTCGTCAACATGCGCGTCAGCCGCACATGGGGCTTCGGCGAAAAGGTCACCGGCAATAACAACCAGCGCAACCAGCAGCAACAAGGCCAGAACCAACCGGGCTTCGGTCGCGGGGCTGGCGGTCCTGGTGGCGGCGGTGGCGGCGGGCGCGGTGGTGGTGGTGGTGGATTCGCCGGCGGCGGCGGAGGAGGCGGAGGCCGCGGCGGTGGCGGCGGCAACTTCGGCGGCGGTGGTGACTCCAGCGGTCAGAAGTTTACGCTGACTGCGGGTCTCGTTGTCCGAAACCTGTTCAACACGGTGAACGACTCCGCTCCCCAGGGCGACCTGCTGTCGAACCGGTTCGATACGCCGCTTAATATCGTCGCCAACGGTGGCAATGGCGTGTCGGCGAATCGCCGCTTGGAACTCAACCTCCGCTTCAGCTTCTGATTGTTCCCCCCGCGCGACGGGCGACCCCCTCTACGGCCGCCCGTCACGCAAGTTTGACACCGCTCGCCTCACTCTCCGAAAATAGAAGTGCTTCAATCGTGCGGATGTGGCGGAACTGGCAGACGCGCTAGATTCAGGTTCTAGTTCTCGCAAGGGAGTGGAGGTTCAAGTCCTCTCATCCGCACCAAACTCCTGCCCCACAAAGCTGGCGCGATGTTTGAGTTAACTGTCGCTCTCCGCTATCTCCGCGCCAAGCGCAAGCAGGCCGTCATTTCACTTGTCACCGTGATCTCGGTCATCGGAGTCGCGGCCGGGGTCATGGCGCTGGTGATTGCGCTGGCGATCAACACGGGCTTCCGCGACACGCTTGAGCGCAATTTTCTCAACGCCACAGCCGAAGTCCGGATTGAGGAGCGCGTGCCCTCCGGCGGCATCGACGGCTGGGAAGAGATCGCCAGCAAGCTCGCGACCTTGCCGCACGTTCGCTCGGCGACGCCGGCTCTGTATGAGGCCGGGCTCCTCAGCGGCGCTTCCGCGGAGGGGTTGATCGTGAAGGGTGTTTCGCTCGATCCGGGCGTGCCCCTTCCGGAAGCGCTTGTGCATTTGAAATCCGGCTCGCTCGATGGAATGCATCACGCGCCCGATGCGACGCCGACCATCGTGATCGGATCGCGTCTGGCCGAGAAGGTCGGAGGGGATACGGGAAAATCGGGGATCAGCGTCATCTGCCCGAATTGCCGGGTGACGCCCATAGGCACCGAGCCCAGTGTGGAGCCGGTTCGCGTCAGCGGCATCTTCGAATCCGGATTCTACGACGTTGACGCCACCTGGGCGTTCATGACGCTGCGCGACACGCAGCGCGTCTTCGATCTCGCCGATGTCGTGAATGCGATCGAGCTGACGCTGGACGATATCTACAAAGCGCCCGAAGTCGCCGCGGCCGCCGGGCCGATCATCGGACCGAAGCTGACCGCTATTTCGTGGGAAGAGCAAAACAGCCAGTATTTGAATGCTTTCAAGATGGAGCGAATCGTCACCGTCCTGACCATCGGGCTCATCCAACTGGTGGCCGCTCTGAACATTCTCATCGCACTGGTGATGATGGTGATGGAGAAGTTCCGCGATATCGCGGTGCTGATGTCGATGGGCGCGCGAGTTCAACAGATTCGGCGCATTTTTATGTTCGAAGGCGCGATCATCGGAGCGGCGGGCACCAGCGCCGGCTTGATCCTCGGATACACCGTCTGCTACTTCGCGAATCGCTATCGCTGGCTGCACTTGGACGCCTCGGTATACGGTTTTTCCTTCGTTCCGTTCGAATCGCATTGGACCGACGGAATTTGGATCGCGGCTGCGGCGATGGCAGTCAGTCTTCTCGCTACGCTTTACCCGGCCCGTAATGCCACGCGAATCGCCCCGGTCGAAGCTTTAAGATACGAGTAAATGCCAAAGCTCATCTCCGCGCCCAAAGTAATTCCGGTACCCGGCAATAAATTGATCGAGGAGTATATCGGACGCGTCAACTCCGGCCACGGCGGCGTGAGTATCGCGCACATGCATAGCCCTGCCGGTTGGTCGGAACCGGGACAGACGCCTGAGTTCGACGAATTCACGCTCGTGCTTCAAGGCGTGATGCGAGTCGAGCACGCCTCAGGAGTTACTGAAGTACGACCGGGCCAGGCAATCGTAGCCGAAAAGGGCGAGTGGGTGCGCTACAGCACGCCGCAGGGCGCGGAATACGTCGCGATCTGCTTACCCGCGTTCTCTCCGGACACGGTGCATCGAGACGGGTAATGTCTTCGCCGTTGGACCCGGATTTTGCGGCGATCTGGAGCCACTTGCAACTCGCTTGCTGATTTTTATTGACTTGGCGAGGTGCCTTACTTAACATGGACCAAAGAGGTCCTAAATCGCCAAGATGCTATCGATTTGCAGATCGGCGCACTCATGCGACATGGTCGCAACTGGAGCCAAGCCTTTGTGACGCCAGCCTTGACTCGCCGGTCGCTGGTGGAGGAGTTGTCGTCGAAGGGCGTTCGGATGACGGCCCAACGCCGCGCCGTGATCGAAGTCATTCAAAGCGCCCGGGAGCACCTCGATGCGGCGGCGTTGCTCGATCTTGCTCGCAGGCTTGAGCCGAATATCGATCGCGCCACGGTTTACCGGACCATCGAACTTTTAAAGAAGCTGCGGCTGATCGACGAGTTGGACCTGATGCACTTGCAGGGCGAAAAGCATTACTACGAGGTGAAAACCCAGCGGGATCACGTCCATCTCGCTTTCGCTGCGGCCGAATCGAAGAATATTCGACGCCTCTGTTCGATCGGTTGAAGGCGGAAATTTCAGAACGAGCCGGATTCGACATCCGGGTGACCAGATTGGAGGTTGGTGGAAGCTGCCAGGCTTGTCTTGCTGCCGAAAAAAAGGCTGAACGCAACGCTTGGAGCGAGCCTGAGTGAATTAGAACGGAAATAACTCGGGCCTCCGCGGCAACCTTTTGCCGAAGCACCGCGGAGACCCGCGATTCGACAACCTGAACGGCTGGCGATACCCCTCATTATAGGGCAGCCAGCCCGCGACCCCGTACCCAGCAGTAGACGTAGAAGCTCGCGTTCCGGAACCTTTGCGCCGGCACGCGACAGACATTTCAAGAGAGGACTCATGCGAATTCACAGTGTCGCTGTAGCTGCATTATTGCCCCTGGCAGTCTGGGCGAACGACGGCGGCAGTATTTCCGGAACGGTAACCGACCCGCGCGGAGCGGCCATCGCCGGGGGCAAAGGTGACCGCTTCTGAGACCGCGACCGGCATTACACAGACCCGCGCCACCGATGCGCAGGGATTCTATTCGTTCCAGACTCTGCCGGTCGGCAACTACGACGTTGAGATAGACGCCGCCGGGTTCCGTCCGCTCAAACGTACCGGCATCGTTCTCGATGTCGAGAGCAAAATCACCGTGGACGCCTCACTCACCATCGGCGCGCGGACCGATACGGTCACGGTTTCGGAATTCCCCACACATGTGGAAACGGTCGACACGCAAATGGGAGAGGTCATCACGGGCAAGCAGATGACGTCCGCGCCCCTTAATGGACGCAGCTATACAGACCTCTTGAATCTGCAATCCGGCGTGGTTCCGGTTAGTTCGCTGACTTCGGACACCATGCAAGACGTAGGCGTTAGCGCCTTTTCGCCCTCGGGGGATTTGAACCCCGGAACGATCTCCATCAACGGTCAGCGCGAATTCGCCAACAGCTTCGTGCTCAATGGCAGCGACGTGGAAGAAGACGTGAACATGGGTACGGCCATCATTCCCAATCTCGACTCCATCGCCGCGTTTCGCATCCTCACCAGCAGCTTCGACGCCGAGCGCGGAGAGTTCAGCGGCGGGCAGATCAGCGTCGTCACCAAATCGGGAACCAATTCTTTTCACGGCGATCTATTCGAGTTTCTCCGCAACACCAGTCTCGATGCCAGGAATTTCTTTTCGCCCACCCGCGGCAAGTTCAACCAAAACCAGTTCGGAGCGACGCTCGGAGGTCCGGTCCGGAAGAACAAGCTATTCTTCTTCGCGGATTATCAAGGCACCCGTTTGATTCAGGGCATCGATACCGGCGAAATCCCCGTTCCATCGATGCAAGACCGCGCCGGTAATTTATCGGACTTGGCCAGTTCCTTCACCACAGTCAATGCCAATGGCCAGACCGTCCCGACTACGGTAAGCGGGCCGTATTGGGCCAGCCAGCTTTCGCAAAAACTTGGTTATCCGGTGACTGCCGGGGAGCCATATTATTTCGCGGGGTGCGCGGATTCCTCGCAATGCGTCCTGCCGAACGCGATTATTCCGCGGAGCGCGTGGTCCGCTCCGGCCACCAACCTCTTGAAGTACATTCCGGTACCGAATAACTCAAACGGAACATTTTCGACCTCCGCTTATAACGAAACGTTGAATGACGACAAGGGGGCGTATCGTCTGGATGGCCAAACCCGCTGGGGCATGCTCTCGGCATACTACTTTGCCGATGGCTGGTCGCAAAACAATCCCTATCCGGTCGCGCAAGGCGGAGCCAATGTTCCCGGCTTCAATGCGCTTAACTTGGGCCGCGCTCAATTGGCCGCTTTGGGCGATACCAAGACTTTCGGCTCAACCGCGGTCAATGAGTTTCACGTGAGCTTCATGCGCGACGCCACCGACTTAGGACAGCCGGTGGGAGGAGTAGGAACCAGTCTCTCTTCGCAGGGTTTCGTGGCGGGCGCAAACACGCCGGGGATTGTTGCGCTGTCGCCCAAGACAGAAGGCGTGGAAAGTGTGGACTTCAACAATTTCTCCATCGGGACGAACACCAATCAGTTGAATCAGCTCAACAACACTTACCAGGTGCGGGACAGCTTCTCCAAAGTTCTGGGCACCCACACTGTCAAAATCGGCGCGGACTTCCACTACGACCAGGTGAACACCAATCCGAACGCGCAGCTCAATGGGAACTTCAATTTCTACGGAAGTGAAACCGGCGTGGATTTCGCGGATTTTCTGCTCGGCATTCCGAGCCAGTACAACCAAAGCCAGCTCCAGCCTTTCTATGGCCGAAATAAATACGCGGGGGTGTACGCGCAGGATAGCTGGCGCGTTACGAAGAACCTTACGCTGAACTACGGGGTCCGCTGGGACCGCATCGAACCTTGGTACGAAAAGTACAACCAGATCGCGACCTTCGCGCCGGGCCAGCAATCGATCGTTTTCCCCGGAGCTCCCGCGGGAATTCTATTCCCCGGCGATCCGGGCGTGCCACGCACGATTGGCCCCGCTGGTAACCTCGATTTCGCTCCGCGGATCGGCGTGGCGTACTCGCCGCGCGCAGGGGGCCTGCTGGGCAGGATTCTCGGCGGTCCGGATAAAACCAGTATTCGCGTGAGCTACGGCATCTTCTACACGGCTATCGAGGCGCTCTCGATCGGCATATCCAGCGCCAACGCACCTTACGGGACAACCTACACGAGTCCAGCGCCTCCCCTGTTCGCCACTCCATTCGTCACCGCATCCAGTGGCCAGAACTTGGGCCAATATTTTCCCGTGCAGCTTGCGCCGTTAAATACCAGCGCCAGCCATCCTGATACGACCTTGGATTGGTCGCAGTTTGAGCCGATCAGCGGCATGCCGAACTATGCGACAGACAATCGCATTCCGTACACCGAGGATTACACGCTGTCGATCGAGCGCAGCCTTGGAGCAAACACGCTGCTTGACGTGAGCTACATCGGCAACCAGGCTCACCACCTTCTGGTGCTTAAAGAAGCCAATCCGGGCAATCCCGCGCTATGTTTGCAACTGAGCAACCCCGCCAATCTCGCGGCTGGCCAGACTCCGTGCGGTCCGTTCAATGAGAGTAACGTCTTCATCACCGCGACCGGCCAGACGATCAACGGAACGCGGGGACCACTGGGTCCCGACTTCGGCAGCGACACCCTGGAAACGACTATTGGCAATTCGAATTACAACTCGTTGCAAGTCACTTTGCGCCACCAGAGCGGCCCGCTCCAATTTCTGGCGGCCTACACGTATGCGAAATCGATCGACCAGTCTTCCAATTTGGGCGAGGAGGTGAATCCGCTCAACCCGTCGCTCAGCCGGGCTTTATCGGCTTTCGATATCCGTCACAGCTTCGTAATCAGCTACACCTACCAGTTGCCGTTTGCCCGGCTGCTCCGCGCAAAGAACCGCGCGACGGACGGTTGGGAGCTTTCCGGAATTACCCGCGTCAGCAGCGGTCTGCCGGTGACTCTCGTGAATTACGGAGACAACTCTCTGCTGGGAGCCGAGCCGAATGGGATCAACAATTACGGTGTAGACGAACCCGACGTTGCCGCTGGCCCACTCGGCCTAAACCACAATCCTCGCAACGGCCAGCCGTATTTCAACACGTCGCTGTTCAGCGAGAACGCCCTCGGAACGCCGGGCGATGCTTCGCGCCGCTTCTTCTCCGGCCCCGGGATGATAAATTTCGACGCGGCGTTGACCAAGCGTTTGCGCCTGACGGAATCGAAGGCTCTTCAATTTCGCATTGAAGGTTTCAATGTTTTCAATCACGCCAATTTCTTCGGTCCGCAAGCTGTGGACGGCAACATCAGCAGCGCGACGTTCGGGCAGGTGGTCAACGCCGCTGCTTCGCGGCTGCTTCAGGCCGGGGTGAAGTTCACATTCTGATCGTGCAGAAAACCAGGAAATGAGGTCGGCGGCCCGCTCGGAGGTAACGGGCCGCCGCGGATCAACCCGGTCCCCCGCGAGCGCTTGGGGGAACTGCGTCCAGGCGATCCAAAATCAAAGAACCTTAAGCTTCAATCAGCAATTGATTCGTTACTGAAAAAACTCCCGGCACCGCGATCGCGCGCTGGTACACCAGCCGACGGTCCATGTCATTCGCAACCATTCCAATCAGAGTGACACGCCCGTTCTTCACGATAATCCGGATCGCCGGTTGCGATCCCGCGTCGTACCTTTGGAGCGGACCGAACGCGTAAACCGCATAATAAACGGCTCGCCGGATTTGATCGTCGGTCCGGGAAAGAGGCAGAAGCTCGATTTGATTGTCTACGCTTCGTACGCCCGGAATCCGGTTGACCGCCCGCTCCGCATCCATCTTAACCACCGGCTGTGTCACTTCCCCGGAGAGTGTGACCTTGCCGCCATCCACGTGGAACGAAAGATGATCGAAAACGCTGTAGTACGCCAGAGAGCCCAACTCGGCCGCGACACGCTGTTCCAGCGCCCGTCCGTTGCCGCCATCGTCTGAACTGGTAAGTCCGAATCCGGGAGCGGCTAACATGGCTACCGCTAATGCCCCACCCACGATCCGAAGACTTCTTGTCATTTTTGGCCTTGTCCGCTCTTTCTCTTCGTTCCACTACATAAGACGATGCAGATGGCAAATCGGTTGCAGGAGCGAAAACCTCTTCTATCCCGGCAATTTCCCGTTCATCAGCTTATAGATGTATGCCAGAACTTCCGCCACGGCGCGATACAGGTGAGACGGTATTTCCTGGCCCACCTCCACCGAGGAGTACAAAGCCCTGGCTAGCGGCGGGTTCTCCACGATGGGAACCTGATGTTCAATGGCCTTCTGCCGGAGGCGTTGCGCCAGGTAATTCTTGCCCTTAGCGATCACTTTCGGCGCGGCGCCCGAATCCACCGAATAGCGAATCGCAACGGCGTAGTGCGTCGGATTCACGATCACGGCCGTCGCGGTCGGGACCTCCTTCATCATCTTGCGGCGCGCGAGGTCGCGCTGGATGCGGCGGATCCGCATCTTCACCTGAGGGCTGCTTTCCTGATCCTTAGTCTCCTCGCGGATTTCCTGCTTGGTCATCTTGAGCTGGTTGGCGTAACGGCGCTTCTGCCAAATCAGGTCGATGACGCCGGCGAGCAGGAATACCGCGGCCGCGCGCCACAGCAGCGTCGATAAGGCGCCGCCAATTCGCGCCGCTGAACCGCGCGGTTCAAGCCACGGAAGCTCGAGGAAGGAGCCCAGGTTTTCGGATACTTCGTAATAAACCACGAGGGCGACCAGCGCCAGGATCACCACCGCCTGCCCCGCCATGAACAAGTTCTGCGAGGGCAGTGAAGACAGGCGCCTCGCAGGATTCAAGCGCTCAAAATCCGGGGTCAGCTTGTTCAAGGAAATACCCAGGCGGGTCGTCGCAAGCTGCGCGCAGGTAGTGACTACGGTCAGGATCGCCCCGCCTATCAGAAGCGGAACCAGTTCCGGCGCAATCACTTGCCGAGCCAGAACCACAACCATGTTCGCGCTGAAATCGGCCGTGAACGCGAATGCGAGCAGTTTGCGCATCAGGCCTTCAATCCTCTGAACCATCGATCCGGCGAATAACGCGCAAAGCGTTACGAAGGCGAGAAATTGGACCGAAGTAACGAATTCCCGGCTGGACGCGAAGTTGCCTTCCTCGCGAGCCTTATCGAGCCTTCGTTTGGTCGGTTTTTCGGTGCGTTGGGGATCGGCCATCGCCTATCTCGAAAGCTAAGGGGCCAACGCCTGCCGCAGCGCGGCCAGCGTGTGCTCCGCGGTCGCGCTGAACATCTTTGGAACTACCGGCGCGAGCGCCGCTAGGATTGCCAGCGACGCCGCCATCTTCACCGGAAACGCCAGGGAGAGCAGTTGCAGATGCTGTTGCACGCGGCCGAGGAGGGCAAGCGAGAAATCGATCAAAATCAACAGTGCAATCACCGGCAGCGCCAGCCGCAGGCCCACGGACAGCATCTCCGATCCCAGGCGCACCACGCCATCGAGGCTCGCCGCTTGAGGCGCCCAGGAGCCGGCCGGGAATCTGACGAAGCTTTCGGCCAGGATGCGAATCAATCCGTGGTCCATTCCGGTGGTGAAGAATAAAGCTCCCGAGAAGATCGACGCGAGCGCTTGCAGCACACCCGAATCGGCATCGCTGGTTGGATCGATCGTCGTCGCAAACCCAAAACCGGCGTGAAGTCCTGCCGCTTGCGCCGCAATTTGAAATGCTTCCGTCAGAAAGGAGACCGCCAGCCCCGCCGTCAGTCCGAATCCGGCTTCGGTGATCGCCCATGCGGTTAATTGCCCGATGGAGGGCTCGGCGCTGGGCAACGCGGGCCACACGGGGAACAGAGCGAAGGAGACGGCCAGCGCGAGAACGATCTTCACCTGGTCAGGCGCGCTGCGGAATCCGGGCACGGGGAGAAATGCGATGAATCCGCCGACTCGCGCCAGGACCAAAAGAAACGCGAACAGCGTGCTGAGGGGAAGGCCGAGCGTCATCAGTGGGCGAATCGGCCGAGATTTCCCAGCAGAGCCGTGGTGAACGACACCAGCGAGCTCAACATCCACGGCATCGCCAGCAACAGCGCGCCTAGGAATACGATCAATCTCGGCACTGTGCTGAAGCTCGAATCCTGAATCGACGTCAGGATCTGCGTCAGGCTCATGACGATTCCAACCACAAATCCGGTGGCGAGCATCGGCAGGCTCAGCCAGAACGCCGTGAGAAATGTGTGCCGTATCAGGTCGACTACTTGACTGCTGGTCATTTCAATAGAAGCTCCTTACCAAAGATCCGACCACCAAATTCCAACCATCGACCAGGACGAACAGCAGAATCTTGAACGGCGCGGAAACCATCACCGGCGGCAATTGCACCATGCCGACAGACACCGTTACGGACGCGACCACCAGATCGATGATCAGAAACGGGAGAAATAGTACGGCTCCGATCTGGAATGCGACTTTTAGCTCGCTCAACACATAGGCCGGCACAAGGGCGCTCATCGGCACGTCGGCCGGCTTTGCGGGGGCAGGCGCATGCGAGAGCTCCATGAATAACTGAATGTCCTTCTCCCGTGCGAAGCGCAGCATAAACGCGTGAATTGGAACGGAGGCGTGATCCCAGGCGTCGCTCGCGGTCATCTGCCCGGCCTCGAGCGGCTGCCATGCCTCGTGGTAAACCTGGTCCGTCACGGGTTGCATGACCAGCAGGGCCAGAAACAGCGCAAGCCCCACCAGCACCTGATTCGAAGGCGCGGTCTGCGTTCCCAAGGCCTGCCGGAGGAAGTGCAAAACAACTACGACTCGCAGGAATGGCGTGACCGACATCAGTATCGCGGGTAACAGCGTAAGAACCGTCAGCAGCAGGAGAATCTGCATCGGCACGCTCAAGGACGGTCCGGTTTTGTTTTGCACCAGAGTTACGCCGAGCAGAGAATCTTGAGGCGCGGCGCCGAGCGTTCCCGCGGCTAAGGTGAGGAGGATCCACAACCGCTTCATGCGCCGGCCCCCTTGACAGCGTCCTTCGACGCGCCTTTGAGCGTCCCATTCAAGAGGGTGCAGCCGTTCGGGTGCGTTGCGACCACAATTTCGTGCCCTTGCACTTTCACCAGGTGCAGAACGTGCTGCGGCGTGAGCGCGAGCCGCTCCACCGGTTCGAGCGCCCGCGCGCTCCCACTTTGTTTCCGCCACAGCGGGCGAAATGCAGATCCCGGCCGACGCAGCTTCCATAGCGCCAGGCCGAGCAGAGAAAACACCAGCAGGACCGAAAGAACCTGCCGGAGGCCGCCGACATCCATGTCGTTAATCCTCCTCGTTGAAATCCGTAATCCGTACTCCCACTGCCTCCTCGATGATCACGATCTCGCCGGAGGCGATCTGCGCGCCGCCCACCAGGATGTCGATGTTGTCCCCGGCGGAGCGGTTCATCTTGATCACGCTGCCTTTTTCCAGCGCCAGGATGTCCGCGACGCTCATCGCTTTTCGCGCCAGTTCCACATCGATGGCGATCGGGACATCCCCCAGGTGCGTGATCTGCTCAAGCGGCGTCATCTGCGGAGAACGCTACTGTTGAATGATCCCGATGGTGTCTTGACTGAGCTGATCGAGCGTGGTGACCATCCGCGCGTTGGCCTCATAGCTGCGTTGGTAAATGATCAGGTTGGTAAACTCCGTCGCGATATCCACTGTCGAAGCCTCAACCGATCCGCCCGTGACCGTGCCGCGTCCGCCCGTGCCAGGAACCCCGATGGCGGGAATCGAGGTGTTCGCTCCCAGTGTGTAATTGTTGTCTCCGGAGACGATCAACGATTCCGGATTAGCGATATTGGCCATCGCCATCTGTCCAACCACCACCTGCTGGCCGTTCGAGTATTGCGCGACGATCTGGCCACCGTCCGCGATCCCAACGCTGGTCAGGTTGGCCGCGGCCTCGCCGTTTTGTGTCATTGCCGAGGTCGCCGACGGCTGCCCGAACTGCGTGATCGTGGGACCGGAGGCGTTGTAAAGGTTCCAGGTGATGTTCATGTCGGCCGCGCCATCGGAAAGGCCCGTTGCCGTCAAGACCGGCTGCGCGTCGGTCGATGCCGGGCTGATGAGATTTCCATTGCTGTCGAATGTGAGCGTGCCGGTGGTTGGCGTACCCGCGGCCGTAAGGTCGCCGTTGGGAAAGCTCATGGTGTAGTTCCATTGGTTGGGCGTCCCGCTTGGAGTAAAGTTAAACGTAACCACATGTGAATTTCCCA
>JASHRP010000631.1 GCA_030037375.1 Bryobacteraceae bacterium
TTCCGCACGATTCAGGATGCGGCGAACTTCCGCGACGAGCTGACGCATCTGACGCTGACGCAGAAGGCTTGCTTCAACTCGCCGGTGTGGTTCAACGTGGGCGTAAAGGAGCCGCGCGGCTACGGATGGTTTTACGAGGATAGCTCCGATTCCATCAAGAAGCTGCCGCCGGGCGCGAGGAAGCCGCAATGCTCGGCGTGCTTCATCAATTCGGTGGGCGACACGCTGGAATCGATTCTGGATTTGGCCAAGACCGAGGGCATGTTGTTCAAGTGGGGCTCGGGAACGGGAACGAATCTTTCGACGCTACGCGAAGAAGATGCCGTGCTTTCGGGCGGCGGACGGGCATCTGGGCCGCTCAGCTTCATGAAAGGCTTCGACGCGTTCGCGGGCGTGATCAAGAGCGGAGGCAAGACTCGGCGCGCCGCGAAGATGGTGATCCTGAACTCGGATCATCCGGACGTGGAGAAATTCATTTGGTGCAAGGCGAAGGAAGAGAAGAAGGCGCACACGCTGATCGACGCGGGTTACGATTCGTCGCTGGATGGCGACGCCTACGGCTCGATCTTCTTCCAGAACGCCAACAACAGCGTTCGTGCGACGGACGAGTTCATGGAAGCCGTTATTAGCGATGACGACTGGTGGACCAAGTCGCGGCCGGGCGGGCAAGCGGTGAAGCGGTACAAGGCTCGCGACCTGATGCGCGAGATCGCGGAAGCGACGCATCAATGCGGCGATCCGGGCATGCAGTTCGATACCACGATCAACCGCTGGCACACGTCGAAGAATACGGCGAGGATCAACGCATCCAATCCGTGCTCAGAGTACATGTTTTTGGACGATTCGGCGTGCAACCTGGCGTCCTTGAATTTGATGAAATTCGTGGGACCGGACGGGCATTTCGACGTGGTGGCATACAGGCACGCCGTGGATACGGTGATCCTGGCGCAGGAAATCATCGTGGATAACGCGGCTTATCCGACCGAGAAGATCGCGAAGAACTCGCACGATTACCGGCCGCTGGGATTGGGTTATGCCAATCTGGGCGCGCTGCTGATGTCGATGGGCATTCCCTACGACTCCGAGCAGGGGCGAAGCTGGGCGGCTGCTTTGACGGCGATCATGTGCGGGCAGGCTTACCTAACCAGCGCGCGCATCGCCAACGAAGCGACGGGTCCGTGCGCCGGCTACGCGATCAATGAGGAGCCTTTCCTGGGCGTGATCCGGATGCACCGGGACGCGACGCTGGATATCGATAGCAAGCTGGTTCCGGCCGACGTGTACGATCACGCGAAGCGCTGCTGGGAAGAGGCGTTGACGCTGGGACGCACCTCCGGTTTCCGCAATGCGCAGACCACTGTGATCGCGCCGACTGGCACGATCGGCTTCATGATGGATTGCGACACGACCGGCATCGAGCCCGATCTGGCGCTGGTCAAGTACAAGAAGCTGGTGGGCGGAGGGGTGATCAAGATCGTCAACAACACGGTGCCGAGCGCGCTGATCAAGCTGGGCTATAGCGAAGACGAGGTCAACGCGATTGTGGATCACGTGGATTCGACGGGAACGATCGAGGGTGCGCCAGGGCTGAAGGACGAGCATCTGGCGGTGTTCGATTGCAGCTTCCGGCCGCAGAACGGGACCCGGTCGATTCATTACATGGGCCACGTGAAGATGATGGCGGCGGTGCAACCGTTCATCTCCGGCGCGATTTCGAAGACCATCAACATGCCGGAGGAATCGACCGCTGAAGACATCATGAACGCGTATCTCGAGAGCTGGAAGCTGGGGCTGAAGGCGGTCGCGATCTACCGCGATAACTCGAAGCGCGTGCAACCGCTGAGCTCGGGGACGGCGAAGGGCGCGAAGGGGGCTTCCGCCCTGGTTTCTGCCGCGCCCGCCGTCATTGAACGCGTCGTCGAGAAGATCGTCTACCAACCGATCCGGCGAAAGTTGCCCGCAGAGCGGAACTCGATCACGCATAAGTTTTCGATCGGCGGGCATGAGGGCTACCTCACGGTCGGCTTGTACGAAGACGGGACGCCGGGCGAGCTATTCGTGACCATGGCGAAGGAAGGCTCGACCATTTCGGGCCTAATGGACAGCTTCGCGACGGCGGTCAGCTACGCGCTGCAGTACGGCGTGCCGCTGAAGTTTTTCGTGGACAAGTTCAGCCATGTGCGATTCGAACCGAGCGGATGGACCGGCAACACCACCGTGCCATACGCGAAGTCGATCATGGATTACATTTTCCGGTGGCTGGGCGCGAAGTTCCTGGGCCCGGAGTACGCGGCGGGCGAAGCGGGCGAGAGTCCGAAGCTGAAGGAGACCGATCCGGTGCCGCAACAGGAGCTGTTCGCGCCGGCGGTGAGCGATGCGCCGATGTGCTCGGAGTGCGGGGGGCTGATGACTCGCAACGGGAGCTGCTTCAAGTGCGAGAACTGCGGGGGCACGAGCGGGTGTAGCTAGATTTGGCGCAGTTTTTGTGGCGGGATCGAGCGGCTGGCGTGCGTGAGCTGCTCGACCACTCTAAGGACCTCACCATCGACCCCGGGGGTGGTGAACTGGCCACGTCAAAACGGCGTGACCCGTGGAACTCTTGGAGAACATATGAAGCGAATTTTGATCTGTTTTGAGTTGCTCGGCGAACGTTATTACAACGGGTTTTTCCGACGGCTCCACGCACTCGGAGAGGTCGCGGAGATGAACTCAC
Source organism: Bryobacteraceae bacterium (assembly GCA_030037375.1). Lineage (GTDB taxonomy): Bacteria > Acidobacteriota > Terriglobia > Bryobacterales > Bryobacteraceae > Palsa-187. The sequence continues at coordinate 2,714 of JASHRP010000631.1, forward strand.
AGTGGATTCTGCTGACGCCCTTCACGGTCGATCAGATCGAAGAGGATCTTCGCGACTACCTCGACCCAGCCGACCGGCTTCTCGTGACGTACGTCGAAGCAAGGTCCTCCCGTAATCTGATCAACGGAGACAGGTTCGAAACCGGCGCGGCGTGAGAGCGCACACCTGAACCGCGACCACGGGGAGCGGCGAACGCCGACGTTCGCTGCAAGCTCACTTGCGCCGAAACATCTCGTTGCATTTCTGCGCCCCGCACTCGTTACAACTTCACCGCTCGCCGCTTCCTGCGGTCGCGGTTCAGGGGAGGGATAATGCTTGCGTGACGTGGCTCATTACTTGGGCGTGCTACGGCAGCCATCTGCACGGCGAGGAGGGTTCGGTGCACCGACGCTCGCCCTTGATGTAGGTCGCGTGAAGCTGGAAGGGCGGATCATGGATCAGCCCGCCTACGTCATGGACCAATCCCGGCGCGACACTGCGCTCGCCGCTATCGTGGAGCGCTCCGTTCAACGCGGCTGGAAGCTCATTGTAGTGCACGTTCGCACCGATCACGTCCACGTCATTGTCGGCGGGGAGCTGGCGCCGGAACGGATCATGAACGATCTCAAATCATACGCGAGCCGCATTCTGAACCAGCGCGGGTTCGATTCGCCGGAGCGAAAACGATGGGGTCGCCACGGAAGCACACGAAGACTACGCGAGCGGAAGAACGTGGCCGCTGCGATGGAGTACGTCTTATGTAAACAGGGCGATGCTATGGCGACGTATTGCGGCGAAGCCAGATAGGGTCGGCTATATCGTCAGCACGACGCGGAAGCGCGCTTTGCCGGACAGCATCCCTTCATACGCTTTCGCGGCTTCCGTCAACGGAAATTTTTCAATCATCGGGCGAACGCCAGCCAGCTCCGCAGACCGTCGATCATCGACGACATCGCTTTCCCGCTCGGCGCGCTGCTGAGGATGACTCTGGCTCCCCCATTTTTTGCAATTCTTGCGCGGGATTCGCGTCAGAATTCAGATGCGCGTGCGCGCCGAGCTTCAACGCTAAATCTTTAGCAGCTTCACCGCGCGAAATCGCCACCAGATCGCCGGGCATGGCGCCAGAATGGCGCAGCGCATTGAACACGGTGATTCCGGCTCAGAGCAGCCGCGCGGTTTCGTCGAATTTGTTAGGACCTGCCCACGAGCGCTCAACGAACACCCGCGACCACTCCGCGGTCGCCACGAACAGACGATAATATTAGGACTGGAAAACTCACTCTATCGCGCACCGCGGAAGTTTTTTGGCTGGTGGATCGTCGCCGCGGCGTTCGTCACCTCAGGCCTTGCGGTGGGCCTTCCCTATTACAACATCCCGTTCTTCTATGATTATTTCCAGCGCGCCAACGGCTGGTCTCGCGCCGAAATCACGCTAGGATTTCCTTTGGCTGCCCTGCTTACTCTATGGCTCGGACCGCTGCTGATTTATCGTTTCAGCCCGCGCAAACTGATCCTTGCCGGCAGCGCCCTCACCGCAATTTCGCTCGCCGGATTCGCCCGCATGGGATCGAATCTGTGGATTTACTATGCGCTGTGGGCGGTGTTCACCTCCGGCTACATGCTCTCC
>JASHRP010000632.1 GCA_030037375.1 Bryobacteraceae bacterium
GTGCCGGTCTTCGGGTTGGGCATAAGACCTCGCGGTCCGAGCACCTTTCCGAGCTTACCCACCGAACGCATCATGTCCGGGGTGGCGATAACGGCGTCGAAATCGGTCCAGTTCTCGCCCTGGATCTTGGCGACCATGTCCTCTCCGCCGACGATATCGGCGCCGGCTTCAGTCGCCTCGCGTTGCTTGTCGCCGGAAGCGATCACCAGCACCTTCTTCGACTTGCCCAATCCGTTGGGCAGCACGATCGTTCCACGGACCATCTGGTCGGCGTGCTTGGGATCGACGCCCAGGCGCACGTGCAGCTCGACGGTCTCATCGAACTTGGCGAACTTGACTTTTTGGACCAGGGGCACAGCCTCTTCGATTGCGTAGGGCCGGGGCTCAACCTGACTGGCGGCGGAAGCGTACTTCTTGCCTGATGTGCGGCTCATAATGTGATTGGTTCAAACGGCCCGAAGGAGTTCCCCGGAGCCTCCCAAGGAGATACGCATATAAATTTAACAAAGCGGAAACCGGATTGCAAGCGAGCTTCGGCTGTAGGTATTCTTTGAGCAGATGGCGGCGTCGACCAACCTCATGACCTGGGAAGCCTTCGAGCAGCTCCCGGATGGCGATGGGTATCATCGCGAGCTGATCGAAGGAGAACTGCAAGTCTTGCCCCCACCGAAATCCCGACACACAGAAGTTGCGTACAATCTGCACCAGGCGCTTGTTCCCGCGGCAGCGTCGGCCGAGGCGCGGGCTTTCATGGAAGCCGGCTACAAGCTTTCGAGCGATCCTCCCAGCTGGGTTCAACCTGACATCTCCGTGCTTCGAAACGCTCGCAGGCGCGAGACCAAGGGCGAGGATTACTATCGGGGAGCGCCCGAACTTGCGGTCGAAGTCGTTTCTCCTTCGGAGACCGCGTCCGATCTGAATCGCAAGGTCGAACTGATGCTCAGGCACGGTGCTCTTGCGGTATGGGTTGTCTACCCCGAGCAGCGGGAAGTGCATGTCTTCTCGCCGGATGGATGCTCAGTGCGGCAGCGCGAAGGCGAGACGATTTCAATCGCCGAGCTTCTTCCTGGTTGGGAACTGCCGGTCTCGCAGATCTTCCAAGACTAGCCGCCTACATCTTATAGCGCCCGAGATCCTCGTCCCCAAGGCTCTCCAGCCATTTGCGCAAATCCTCGCTGCTTCCCGCCTCCACTACCGCCGCGGTTTCGCGAGTCTTGAGCACCGCGTCATCGACGTAGATCGGGCAATCCATGCGCAGCGCGATGGCCAAAGCGTCGCTCGGCCGGGAGTCAATCGAGATCAGCTCGCCTGCGCGCTCCAGCCAGATGACCGCGTAGAACGTATCGTCCTTGAGATCGCTGACCACGATTTTCTTCACGGCCGCTTCCAGCCCGAAGAGCAGATTGCGGATCAGATCGTGGGTCATGGGGCGCGGCGTGGCCTGCTTCTCGATCTCGCTGGCGATGGCGCTGGCTTCGTAGAGTCCGACCCAGATGGGCAGGATAGCGGTGCCGTTCACGTCTTTAAGAACGACGATCGGGTTCTTGGTTTCCGGGTCCATCATCAAGCCCCGGATTTTCATTTCCACTTCCATCTCACCCTCCCGCCGCCTTTAGTTTACACACTCGCCCGCCAGCGAATTCGGACCCGCGCGCGTCACCCGCGCCTCGACGTACCGCCCTCTCAGATCGTCGTCCCCGCCACGGCGCAGGAAGTTGAGCGTCTTGTTCTGCGAAGTGCGGCCGATCCATTGCCCGGTGGCCTGATTGAATCCTTCGACCAGGCACTCCTCAACCTGGGCGACATACACCGCATTCTGCTTGATCTGAATGGCGCGCTGCTTTTCTTGCAGGATCATCAGGCGCCGGGTCTTTTCTTCCTCCGGAACATGGCCGTCCAGGCGCAGAGCCGGCGTGTTTGGCCGCTGCGAATATTTGAAGCTGAAGATCGAATCGTAGCCCACCTCATCGAGCAAGGCCAGAGTCTGCTCGAAGTCCGCTTCGGTTTCGCCCGGAAATCCCACGATGATATCGGTGCTGATGGCAATCGGCCGCCGCGCCGATTTCATCCATTCGATGCGGCGCATATATTCGTCGCGCGTGTACTGCCTTTGCATCGCATCGAGCACTTTCGAAGAACCCGATTGCACCGGCAAATGCACGTGATTGCACAGCGCGGGATTCTCGCCTATCGCGTCGATGATTTCCTTGACGAAGTCGCGCGGATGCGAAGTCGTGAAACGCACGCGGCGAATTCCCGGCACGCGTCCGGCTTCATCCAACAACTTCGCGAAATCCCAACCGGCGGCCGACGGGTCGCGATAGCTGTTCACGTTCTGCCCCAGCAGTTGAATCTCCGTGTAGCCGGCGCGAGCCAGATCCCCGGCTTCCTTCATCACCGAAACGCTGGTTCTGCTGCGCTCCGGACCGCGCGTCATCGGGACCACGCAATAGGCGCAGGATTTGTCGCAGCCTTCAATGATGGTGATGTAGGCGCGATAGGGATTGTCGCGGCGAGTGAGGGGCGTGTCGAAGGTTTGATCCGTATCGAGACTCAGGCCGGTCACGCGCTTGTTGCCGGTTTCGAGCTGGACCAGCAAATCCGGAAGCTTCGTGTAACTCGCGGAACCGCAAACCAGGCTGACATGCGGAGCCTTTTCGAAGATGCGCTCGCCTTCCTGCTGCGCCACGCACCCGAGCACGGCGAATTTCTTGCCCTTGCCATCTTTCTTGAACTGCTGGAGGCGCGAAAAAACCTTCTGCTCCGCTTTATCCCGGATGCTGCAAGTGTTGTAAAAGACCAGTTCGGCTTCGTCAGGTGTTTCCACCTGAGTGTAGCCCTGAGCCATCAGGGTGCCGACGACCTTTTCGGAATCGTGCGCATTCATCTGGCACCCGAAGGTCTCGATATAAAAGGTCTTCACGTTATTCCATTGTAGCTCGGCATATTCGCGGGTCCTGAAAGACCGTAAAGGGCGCGCGGGCGCCCTCGGCAGTACGACGTAAACTGCCCGCGCGCTCCGTTTTGCGGGCGAGTTCCTAAAGTAAGGCTTTTGCCGGATTGCACGCTCCAGGCAATTTGCCTAGCCTGAAGCTGTGAGGCTCCATCTATTTATACCGGCCGCGACGATTATATTAGGCCCGCTGGCGCTCGCCCAATCGACGGTAACCACATACACGACGGACCTGCTGAACGGCGGGCAGGACGTAACGTCAGTCTCCGCGTCGACCGATCACACGCAGTCGCAGATCGTTCATTCGCTGAATGGCCGCGACGTTCCCCTCGAGCAATGGCAGGAGCGGCTGATCAGCCAAGACAATAACGGCTCGGTCACCGAGAGGATCGTCAAGCGCTACGATGGCGCGGGCCAATTGGCTTCGACTGAGAGGGTGGTGACGGAAACGCGTAAAACTCCGGATGGCGGGTCGTCGACCCGTTCGACTACTTATCGCAGCGACATAAACGGACAAGAGGAGATGGCCGAACGGCGCGCGGTCGATACGACTGTTTCGGGGCTCACGACAACCACGAATACGGTGATCGATCAGCCCGGCATCAACGGGACATTTCAGACCGTCGAAAAGCGGGCGGAAGTGATGACCACGACGCCCGATAAGAAATCCTCGACGACAACGGAATCGATTTATCGCGACGCCTCAGACGGCGGATTTCGCGAGGCGGAGCGAAGGGTCACGACTCAGGTCGAGGGCCCGAGCCAGACCGTCGTGGACACCACGGATTATGAGCCGGGTGTCAGCTCGGGGGCCCTCCAATTTCAGGAACGCCGAATTTCGACGGAAGTCACCGCTTCTGACGGCAGCAAAGCGACCACGGTGGACGTTTACGCGCCTTCCGCCGACGGCCATGTTCAGGATTCCGACGCGGCGCCGCAGCTAAAGCAGCAGCAAATCATCACTCGCGTCGCGGGGCCCACGGGGGTGGTCGAAACGTTCAGCATTCGTGAGCCGAGCGTCAGTGAACCGAACCATCTGGGGCCGCTGCGGCAGATCAATCAGGTTGTTTGCACCGGCAACTGCGCGACGGGCGCTCCGGTGGTAGAAGCGCCGCCGAAGCAGTAACTCTTTACGGCGTCGCGGACTTGCTGCGGGACTGCTGAACCTTGGGTGCGGATACGTAGCCGATGATCATGTCCTTGTTGATCTGATTGACCACCAGCTCATACGGCTGCGACGCGCGGGACAAGTAAAACTGCACAGGCTCATTGATCGACTTGTCCTTCTTTTCCACCTTCTTGTCATCCGCGATCAGCTCCACTGTGTACTTGTTCTTCTTCGGATCCGCCGAAGTGAGACGGATTTGAACGTCGCCGACCTTTTCCGGCGTCTTGGTCTTGGCGAGCTTGAAATCGTAGTAATTGCGCTCACCCAACTGCCTGAGAGCCGACAGTTCCTTGGCATTGGTGGCGATACGGTCGCTCTGAACGCCCAGATCGCCGACCGTGCTCTTCAAATCAGCGACCGTCTTTTCGAGCTGCTGCTGCGTGGCGGTTTGCTGCGTCTTCAGCGTGCCGACTTGATTCGTCACTTCGCCGACGTTCTTCTGCGTGGTGCTGGCTTGGTCCTTGACGTTGGATAGGTCCGAATTCAGGTTGGTGACCTGCTTGGCCTGCTGCTCCTGCGCGGCTTCAAGTTTGGCGGCGAGCTGGTCGGCGTGCCGGTCCGCCTCCACTTTCGCATCGCCGGCCAACTGGCTGGCCTGCGCGCGCGCGGCACTCAGGTCAGCCTGAAGCTTTTCGATGTTCTTCTTGCTGGTCTGGGTGGTAACGGCGGAGGTCTCCTGCTCCTTGGCGAGCTCAGCCATGATTTGATCGCGCGTATCGTCGAGCTGCGTCTTGACGTCGCTGCGGATCTGGTTCAACTGCACGAACAGGTAGACAGTCGCGCACAAAAGCGCCGCGACGACGCCGAACAAGATCGGGATTTTCGCGCCACCGGATGGTGGCGGCGGAGGCGGCACGTATGCCGAGGGGCCTGAGGCCGGCGGCCCACCGATGATCGAACTCATGAGTTTTTCTCCTTGGCGAGGCGAAATCCTGCTCGCTACATTCTAGCACCGGGAAAGTGCCTTGCTCTCTGTTGCTTGGACGGATTACCGGGAAATCGGGTTACACCCCGGGCAGCAAAGGCCGCTGCGCGCGATCAACGCTTCCAGCGTCCGAGGCTCCGCGCTGTGCCGGCTCGCTAGCGGGAGGCCCAGTTGAGATTTCCTAGGCGGGATGAATCGCCCGCACAGTCAAATGGGGTTCGTGCGCGAAGATTTTCAACAGAACTGGCGGGTGACCGGTGGGACGTGAGCGGCCTCCCAACGCATCCAAGCAAGGCCGGCCAACCGATGGAGCTATCGATCTGAAGAGCGATTACGGCCTCGGTGAATCACAGCCACAGCAATGCCGATAACCGCCGCTATAAATACAATCGAACCAACCCCCGGGCTTCGGACCGCTCCGGAACTGTCGGACAGTGCACCCAGCAATAGCATCAGCCCGATCAGTACGGTTTCGGCCGCCAGGATCCAGCGTGGGAACTCGACGGACTCAGCGAAGGTTCGCCGGCGGGATCGCGCCGTTTTCCCTCGGGTCTTGGACCTCGGCATTCCTCTGTTGGCCTCCGCAAACGGTCGGGTGTTTCAGTCGGCGTCGGGACGACGAGCCCGCGAGACGATCTCAAGGAAGCGACGCACGAGTTCCTGGAACCAGTGAGCCTGGCGGCGCCGGATTGCTTCGGGGGAAACGAGATCGCGGCCGATGCCCACCACTGCGGAACCTGCGTGGATGAATTCCGCCGCCGTTTGCTCCGTTACGCCGCCGGACGCCACTAGGGAGATTCTTGGAAATGGCGCCTTGAGGGAGCGGATGTATGCAGCGCCGCCCAGCGCGGAGCACGGAAAAACCTTGACAAAATCGGAACCCGCCCTCCACGCCGCGGCGATTTCCGTGGGCGTCATCGCGCCCGGAAGAACGGTTACGCCGTGCTTTAGTGCGAAGTCCACCACCTCCAAATTGAGCTCCGGGCTGGTTATGAAGCGTGCGCCTGCATCCAGGCATTGGCGCGCGGTTTCCGTATCCAAGACCGTGCCGGCCCCAATAACCAGCTCGGGATGCTTAGCCGCCAGTTGCCGGATAACGTCAAGCGCTCCGGGAATTGTGAGTGTTACCTCGGCAATGGGAAGCCCGCTAGCAGCGATGGACTCAACCGCGAATGACGCGTCATCGGCGGACGCTACCCGGATGGCCGGAATGATGCCGAGTTGTTCGATCCGGCGGCGGACCGTTTCTTTGTTCATAGACCTTCGATTAAGGAACCGCGAGCGTGGAGGGAGGCGCCTTGGGGATCTGCGTTTTGAGAATCACCACGTCTCCATACCCGACCCTGAGGTTGAGCTTTTGCGCTCCAGCCGAGTCTCCGGTCACCCACTGATGGCCGGTCAGCCATCGCCTGCGCTTCTCTTCCCCGGGGAAATCGCAGTTCACGTTGCCGTAATCCGTCTTTGCGTTGATCGCGTACTTGCCATCCTGAGGCAGGTGCAGCATTACCTCGCCCTGAAGCAGCGTTACATCGATGTCGCCGGCAACATCGTCGATGTGAATCTCGCCGACATCATGGCCGGCAATGATCAGGCGCGTATTTCGCGGGATTCGAATGAGATAGTCCAGATCGAAGTTGGCTCCGTCACCCCACGGATTACCCGGAGGCCAAGCCCGGTGACGGGGAAAATTGGTTGCGACCACAAGCTCATCGCCCTTGTGCTGCGCGGTGACGTGAACACTGTCGAGCACCGCCGAAAACTTCGTATTCTCTCCACTGGCGTACGCCCGTTTGGTGGATTTAATCGTCGTGATTTCCGCCTTCGGTTGGTCCCAACCTTCCACCGTTAGCGTGCCGGTCGAGTTGGTCAATCTCAGGACACCGCCGGGTTGGAAGTCGATCTGTTCTGTCTTGCTGACTTGAATCTTCTGTGGCGCTTGATCGATTGCGAACGACATCCAACCGATGCCGAGCCCGACTATCGCGAGTTTCCGTAACATGCCGCTTCCTCAGAAATAGAACCCGAACCCGAGGGATGCCTCAAACTGCTGGAGCAGCGCGCCCTGTTTGTACAGCAAGCTGCTCCAATTCGGCTTGCCGGTGTCGTACCCGCGAACGTCGAATCGCCAGGCGAACATGGGCGATAGCTTGAACTTCATTCCTCCGCCGTAGTTGAATCCCGGCCGCCAGGAATCGGCGTTGTTGCGGTTCACCACATCAAAGGGCATCACGAAATCGTCGACCTGGAATCCGGCCGTGACGAAAGGCCGGATTTTTTTCTCGTCGGTGGTGGCGTTGAAATAGTAGAGCAGGTTGTAGCCGAACTGATTGAAAGCTGTCCCGGCGCTAGTGCCGCGCGTCAGGAGCAAGCCGTTGGGATCATTCAGACCGGTGTGATTGAAGGCGTATTGGACTTCGTGACCAAGGTGCCCGGCCGAGTTGTAGTCAAAGCGGAGGCCGATTCGATAGCCTCCATGGTCAAGGCTGAGATCACCCGAATTTCCGTCCTGGGAAGTCGACCCAATGTTCGTGTTCGCGAGCGCGGAAACACCTCCGGTAACCCACACCTCCCCCGATTGCGCCTGCGCTACTCCCGCCCAAGCTAGAACCAGCACTGGAAGACAATTCTTCATGTGTCACCTGATGAGCGGACCGGCTCGCCCACGCAACTCAACGCACCACCGCAGCCTTGCGTTCCAGCCGGGGCGCTCCATCCTTCGGCGCTCCATCCGGAGACGCGCAAGACAACGTTGAAAGCCGGTCAATTTCTCTTTCCTTCTCGGTCATTGACTTGGTCATGTCGCCCAGGAGATTCCTCAGGGAGGAATTGGCAGCCCGCTCCCTCTGCAACTCCTCCCGAGTCTTCTCCCAATCCTTCGCGCCCAGACCGAGGGATGCCGCTAGCGCTAAAATCGCCACCCAATACACCCTCGTTTTAGCGGCTTCTGAGAGAGCCATTTACGCTTGGGCCTCTTCACCCGGTTCGTACACGCTGCGCGCCTCTTCAATCGGCGGCAGATGATCCTTCGGGCTCGCCCACCAGACATAGAATGTCGGCAGTAGAAAGATGCTCATCAATAGATCGAAAATCAACCCGCCGACGATCACGATGGCAAACGGCCGTTGGGAATCGGATCCAATTTCATGGGACATGGCGGCGGGTAACAATCCGAATGTTGCCACCAGCATGGTCATCATGATCGGCCTGAGCCGGCGTGACGCGCCTTCAATTGCGGCTTCGGCAATCGGCATTCCTCGCGCGCGCAACTGGTTGATGTACTCAACCATGATGACGCCGGTCTGAATTGACACCCCGAATAAGGCCATAAAACCGATACCCGACGATACGCTGAAATGCGTAGCCGTCACCAGCAGCGCCAAAAGTCCTCCGATGCGGGAGACCACCACGTTGACCAGGTGGAGACAGGCCCATTTGGCGGAACCGAACGCGCCGTAAATGATCAGGAAGATGATGAATACCGTCAGCGGTAAGATAATACGCAGCCGCGCTTCGGCGCGCACTTCGCTCTGGTACTCGCCCTCCCAACTCAGGTGATAACCCGCAGGAAGTTTGACCTGCGAGGTCTTGGGGTACAACAAGGGGTCGACCTTGTGCCGCGCTTCGTCCACCGCGCCGCCTAAATCCCTACCGCGAACGCTGTACTTGATAGGTACGTAACGCTCACTGCCCTCACGGTAGATTTCGGACCCGCCATCAACCTCCGACATCGTGGTGAGCTGTCTCAATGAGACGCGCTCGCCGGATGGCGACAGCAGCCGGATGTTCTCGATCGCTTCGCGCGTGTCGCGGTACTGCGGCAGGTACCGCATGACTAGGTCATAGCGGCGTTCGCCGGAGGCGACGGCGAAGGGATCTTCCGGTCCAATCACCTGCGTCAGCGCGTTCCCGCCCACGGCGGTCTGAATCGCGTCCTGCACATCCGCGGCATTAATCTGAAAACGCGCCGCCGCCTGGCGGTCCACGGTGTAGACCAAGTTGGGCTGTTGCAGGACGTGGAATACGCCCAGATCCTCGATTCCTTTGACGGTTCGCATGACCTTGACGATCTCTTCCGCTTTCTCTTCAAGAACGTGCAAGTCGTCCCCGTAGACCTTCGTCGAAAGCTGTCCCTTGACGCCGCTGACCGCCTCCTCCATGTTGTCGGAAATGGGCTGGGAGAAATTCCAGATGGCGCCAGGAATCTTTTCCAGCTCGCGGTTCATGGCGGCAATCAATTCGTCCCGGTTCTTGTGAAAGATGGGGCGCCATTGCTCTTTCGGCAGAAGATCGGCAAAGTACTCGGTATTGAAGAAGCTGGTTGTGTCCGAGCCGTCATCCGGCCGGCCTTCCTGGCTGGAGCATTGCGGAACCTCCGGGAAGGAGCACAGCACTCGACGCGCTTGCGTGGACACGGCGATGGCCTCGTCAGCCGAGGTGCTAGGCGGAAGAGTGCCACGGACCCACAGCGCCCCTTCATCCAAGTGAGGCAGGAATTCCGATCCAATTACGTCACTGATGAATCCCAGATACACGCTTCCGCTGACCGCAATCAGTGCAACGCCTACCATCACCCACTTGTGGTGAACCGTCCACGTTACAGCCTTACGATAGCCTTTGGTTAGCCAGGTGATCACCGGGTTTTCCCACTCCCTGGCCGATTTGCGAAAGACAAAACTGGCCAGCACCGGAGCGATGGTCATCGAGAAGATCACCGCACCCAGCAGTGCGAAGGCGACGGTCCAGGCCATGGGGCGGAAGAGCCGGCCCTCGACCCGTTGCAAAGTAAAGATGGGCAGGTAAGCCGTGATGATAATCGTGATCGCGTAGAAAACTGGGCGCTGCACTTCGTGTGCGGCATCCCGAATCCGTGCGCCAACCGATTTCGGCGTTTGGTCCTGATGGCCCAGGTGCCGGACGATGTTTTCGATCATCACGATCGCGCCGTCAACCACCATGCCGAAATCCAAAGCTCCCAGAGACAGGAGATTCGCCGGAATGTGATTCAGGTCGAGCAGCATTGCGGCAAACAGCAACGAGAAGGGAATGGTCAGAGCGACAATGACAGCGGCCCGAAAGTTGCCGAGAAACAGAATTAGAACGATGGTGACCAGAATGAACCCGTCCCGGAGATTGCGCAGTACCGTTTCTGTGGTGTAATGCACCAGGTCGCTGCGGTCGATCATCGGCACCAGCTTCACGCCCGGCGGGAAGATGCCGTTGTTCAGCTCATCCACCTTCTCATGTATGCCCTGCGGGCCAGTGAGGGCAGGGTCCGTGTCTTCGCCTTTGCGGAGCAGGGCGATTCCGGAGACCACATCGTCGTTATCGATGATCTTTCCCTCCGAGGCGCCGCCGCAGACCACTCCGATGTAATCTTCATAGGCGCCGGCTCCAGGGACACAGTGAGTGGCCCGGGCGAACTGGCCTAACCGGATCTTCGGACCTTGCGCGATTACAGCAATATCTTTTAACCGGATCGGCGTGCCGTTTTTCGTGAACACCACCGTGTTCGCAACGTCCTTGATGTTTCTGACCAGCGCGGCTTCATTCACATTGACTTGCTGCAAACCCTGGTTCACGAAGCTTCCACCGGCGTTCACGTTGTTGTTCGTGATTTGTTGCTCGACCTGAGCAAGGCTGAGACCGTAGGAGATGAGCTTGTTGGGATCCACCCGCACCTGATACTCCCGCGTGGGGCCGCCGAAGCTGGCGACATCGACGATATTGGTGGCCTGCTTCAAATGTTTTTCCACCACCCAATCTTCGAGGGACTTTAGGTCCATCGGATCGAACATGGGGTTGGTTGTGCGCAGGGTGTAGAAGTAGATCTGGCCCGCCGGGCTCCAGTCGGTTTGAATCTGCGGCACCACGCCTGCCGACACAGCGGCTGGAGGGAGATTCACGTACGAAATGCGTTCGAGCGCGCGCTCGCGATTCCAGTTGTTGTCCGAACCGTCGTCAAAGATGAGCTTGATATCCGACAAACCAAACAGTGAGAACGACCGCAGCGCCGACAACTGCGGGATGCCGTTCATGACGATCTCCAGCGGAATCGAGATCTGCTGCTCCATCTGCTCCGCGGAGATCCCTGGCCACTGCGTAACGATTTCGACATAGTTATCGGCCACGTCCGGGTAGGCGTCGACCGGAAGAGCTTTGAACGCCACAATGCCGCCGCCGATCAGCAAAAGCGTAAGCGCCAGTACAAAAAGCCGTTTTTCGAGCGCAAAATCAACAACCCGGCGAATCATTATCTGTTGTTCTCCGAGGTGTCTTGAAACAATAAGGCGTTCGTCACCACTTGCTCCCCGGGCTTGATGCCGGAAATAATCTCCTGCATGTTGTTCGGCAGGGTGTCCCCGCTCACCACCTCGCGCCGCTGGAAGCGCCCGTTCTCGGCCGGCAAGTAGACCCATTCACGATCATGCAGGTGAACGATCGCACTGGACGGCACCGTAGCGTGGCGCTCCGCGGCTTCGCCATGGAATGTCGCGGTTACGAACATTCCCAACCGCATCAGCCCCGGATTCTCTACTTCGATCCGCACCTTGGCGGTTCGAATATTCGGGTCCATGGTCGGAAGGATATTGCTAATCCGGCCGCGAAGAATTCGGTCCGGATACGCGTTCAGCCGGATGTCCGCGAACTCATTCATGTGCACTTTGTCAAGATCGTTCTCGTACACATCGCAGATGATCCATACATGCGATAGGTCGGAGATCGTGAAAGGAGTTGGTAGATTAAACGACTGGACCGCCGTCTCCAATTGGATTTCCTGGTCCGTGATGGTTCCCGAAACTGGAGCGTAGACCTCGAAGATCGGGGTTGGGTTCTTTGGATCTGACCCGAGCAGCTTTAAGTGCTCGATTGTGGTGTCGAGCACCACAATGTTGTCGTCTTCCGCGTTCTGCGCGATTTCGAGCGCGCTCTTTGGCCATGCGCCGGCATCGAACAGCAGCTTGGCGCGGTCCAACTGGATCTTGGTGAGTTCCTCGTTCTTCACGGCCTGGCGATAGTCTGAGTAGGCCCCGGCCATGTCCATGCTTCGCACCTTGAACAAAATCTGGCCCTTCTTCACTTCGTCGCCCAAGCGCGCGTCGATCTCAACGATACGGCCAGTGGCGAGCGAAGGAACCTGAACCTGCTTGGACACATCCGGCTGCACCTGCCCGGTGACGTTCAATTCCGGCGTGGCCATATGTTCGCCCGCGGCCGTCAACGGAAATTGCTCCGGATGTGCGACTTTGAGATTGTTGTAGTCGATCTCGGTCTCCACCTGCTGGGGTGGTGGCGCTCCCGCCGAGGCCGCCTCCGCGCTCTCTTGCGCTCTGACTACACTCCTGCCGCAGCCGCTGATCAAAACAACAGAGGCGAGACAAATCGTAGTCAGGAAAATCGGCAAACGGTTCATTTGAGTGGTTCTCATTGCAACGCTTGTCATTGCAAAACCTCCCGGCCCGCTGCCATATTCATCTGGGCTGCCGCTGTCATGTAAGTGCCAATTAAGTTGATGTAAGCCAGATGAACGTCGCGATAAGCCTTC
>JASHRP010000633.1 GCA_030037375.1 Bryobacteraceae bacterium
TCAACGACACCATCGAACGGATGCGCTCCAAGCTCAAGAGCTTTATCGCGGAAATGAAACGGATGTCGTCGGAGCACGATAAGGGCGACATCGAAGTTTTCATACCCGTGGAGCAATTCGACGGAGACTATCGCGTCATGGCGGAAGGCGTGAACCACATGGTGGCGGACCACATCACGGTCAAGAAAAAGGCCATGGCGTGCGTGGCGGAATTCGGTAAGGGCAACTTCAAAGCGGTCCTGGAACGTTTTCCGGGCAAGAAGGCGTTTATCAACGACACCATCGAGCAGATGCGGACGAACCTCACGGCGCTCATTTCCGGCACGGCGCAGAGCGCCTCTTCCCTGGGATCTTCGTCGGAGGAGTTGACCGCGGTCAGCCAGCAGTTGGCGGGCAACGCGGAGGAGACCGCGACCCAGGCCAACGTCGTCTCGGCCGCGAGCGAGCAGGTCTCGAAGAACGTTTCGTCCGTCGCCTCGGCTTCCGAGGAGATGCAGGCCTCGATTCGCGAGATCTCGAAAAACGCGAATGAATCGGCGCGCGTCGCCAAAAACGCGGTGAACGTGGCGCAATCGGCGAATAATACCGTGAAGAAACTGGGCGAATCCAGCCAGGAGATCGGAAACGTGATCAAGGTGATCACATCCATCGCCCAGCAGACGAACCTGCTGGCGCTCAACGCGACCATCGAGGCCGCCCGGGCGGGCGAGGCGGGCAAAGGCTTCGCGGTGGTGGCGAACGAAGTGAAGGAACTGGCCAAGCAAACCGCGAAGGCGACGGAGGAGATCGGTCAGAAGATCGAGGCAATCCAGGGCGACACCAAGGGCGCGGTGAAGGCAATCGAAGAGATCGGCGAGATCATCAATCAGATCAATGACATTTCCAACAGCATCGCCTCGGCGGTGGAGGAGCAGACCGTCACAACCAATGAAATTGGACGCAGCGTGACGGAAGCGGCCAAGGGAGTGAACGATATCGCGCGCAACATCGGCGGGGTGGCGGTGGCCGCGAAGAACACGACTCAAGGAGCCAATGACACGCAAAAAGCGGCCGAGGAGCTGAGCCGGATGGCCGCGCGTCTCCAGACCGAGATCGCGAAGTTCACCATCTGAGCTGGAACTCCGGGTATGTCGAAAGCGCTGGTGGTAGACGATTCGAAAGCGGTCCGCATGATTCTCGCGCGGACCCTGGCGGAACTGGGCTACGAGGTTCATGAAGCCGCGAATGGCCGGGAAGCTCTGGACGCGATCCAGTCCGAGAAGACCGGCCTCAGCCTGGTGCTGGCGGATTGGAACATGCCCGAGATCAACGGGCTCGAGTTGGTCAAGAAGCTGCGCCAGGATCCGGATCTGAGCTCGCTGGTGGTGGTCATGGTCACCACGGAGACCGAGGTGGAGCAGATGGCGATCGCGCTCGAAGCCGGGGCCAATGAGTACGTCATGAA
The DNA here is from genome assembly GCA_030037375.1 of Bryobacteraceae bacterium. Lineage (GTDB taxonomy): Bacteria > Acidobacteriota > Terriglobia > Bryobacterales > Bryobacteraceae > Palsa-187. The sequence continues at coordinate 1,445 of JASHRP010000633.1, forward strand.
GCCGTTCACTAAGGACATTTTGGTGGAGAAGCTCCAAATGGTTGGGGTGCATCCGTAGGAGCGACCTGATGCCTGCGGTCAACAAACGCGCTTTGCAAGCCGGAGAGCGGATCCGGGTGCTGGTGGTGGACGATTCCGTGGTGATCCGCCGCCTGGTGACGCACGCGCTCGAGCAGGAACCGGGCGTCGAGGTGGTCGGAAGCGCGGCCAACGGGTCTCTGGCGCTGCAGCGCGTTCCGCAGCTCAATCCGGACGTGATCACGCTGGATATCGAGATGCCGGAGATGGACGGGCTGGAGGCGCTGCGGCGGGTGCGCCAGAGCTACCCGCAGGTCCGGGTCATCATGTTCAGCACGCTGACCGAGCGCGGCGCGAAGGTAACGCTTGAAGCGTTGACGCTGGGCGCGGACGACTACGTGACCAAAGCGTCGAATGAGGGATCGCTCGACCGGTCCATGGCGCGGCTGCGCGAGGAACTGATTCCCAAGATCAAGCAGTTCTTCCGCTTTCCTGGGGCCAGTACGGCGCCGGCTCCCGCCGCGCGTCAAACTCTGGAGCCGCGAGCCTCGACCGAGTTGCGGTCTTCAAAGCGGCGTCCCGAGGTGGTTGCCATCGGGATCTCCACCGGAGGGCCCGCGGCGCTGGGCGAAATCCTGCCCGAATTGCCGCGCGATTTTCCGTTGCCGGTGCTGCTGGTGCAACACATGCCGCCGCTATTCACCCGATTACTGGCGGAGCGGCTCAGCGCGAACTGCGCTTTGCCGGTCGAGGAAGCCGTTCAGGGCGTGGCAGTGGAGCCGGGCAAGATTCTCATCGCGCCGGGCGATTTTCACATGAAAGTGGTTCCTGGGGGAAGCGGAGTGCGCGTGTGCCTGGACCAATCGCCGCCGCTGAACTCCTGCCGTCCGGCAGTGGACGCGCTGTTCGCCTCGGTGGGACAGGTTTACGGAGGAGCCGCGATTGCCGCGGTGCTGACCGGCATGGGTCAGGACGGACTGCGGGGCGTCGAAATCCTGAAAGCGCAAGGAGCCAGCGTGGTGGCGCAGGACGAGGCTTCGAGCGTGGTTTGGGGAATGCCGGGGGCCATCGTGGGCGCGGGGCTGGCCGACCGGGTGCTGCCGCTCAAACAGATTGTGCCGGAGATTCTGAGGCTGGCGGGGCGCTAGAGGGAACCGGATGCCTGGTCAAACAACAACCGCCGGAATTCACTCGGACAATTACCGCTTCCTACAGGAGCACGTTTACGCTCAGACCGGCATCGTGCTGGAACAGGACAAGCACTATCTGTTTGAAACGCGGCTGGCGCCGATTGTCAGGCAGTTGGGTTTAGGATCGATCAACGATTTGTGCGCGGTGCTGAGAAGCAGCCGCGAGACCGAGGTCGGGCGGAGGGTGGTCGAGGCGATGACCACCAACGAAACCTACTTCTTCCGCGATCCCGGGCAGTATGAGGCAATCCGGAAGACGCTGCTGCCACGCCTGAAGCAGGAACGTCGCGATACCAAGCGACTGCGCTTCTGGTCCGCCGCTTCTTCGACGGGACAGGAGGCTTACAGCCTGGCGATCCTGCTGCTGGAAGAAGGGTTCGGCGATTGGAACATCCAGATTTTGGGCACCGATTTTTCATCGCAGGTTTTGGACCGCGCGCGGAGCGGGAAGTTCCACCAGATCGAGGTGAATCGCGGATTGCCCGCGGCCCTGCTGATCAAGTATTTCAAGCGGGCGGGCGTGGAATGGGCGATTAACGATCAAGTGCGGCAGATGGTGCGGTTCGAGACGCTCGATTTGCGGAAGAGCCTGCGCGCTTTCGGACCCTTCGATCTGGTGTTCTGCCGCAATGTGCTGATTTATTTCGACGCGGAAACGAAGAAGAAGATTTTGAAGGAGATTCACGGCACGCTGTTCCATCGCGGCTGGCTGCTGCTGGGCGGCGCGGAGACCGCGTTCGGTTTCGAAGAATGGTTCGAACGGGAAGGCTCGGGAAACGCGGCTGCTTACGAGGCGAAATAGAAAGGAAATCCAATGGCAGGCGGGACGGCTGTTCAAGTGAATCCGGCGGAGCTGACGGAGATCGTCGAGTCCGTGTTCCAAACCATGCTCAACCTGGAGGCCGAACGCTGTCCTGCCCCGTGGTATTCGAGCGGAGACCGATTGACGGCTTTCGTTCATCTGTTGGGAGGCTGGAACGGCGCCGTATTGCTGGAATGCAGCCGCGGCCAGGCTTGCCGGTTTGCGGGGCGATTCGTTTCCGCGGAGACTCCGCGATCGGTGGACGATGTTGTCCGCGCGGTGCTGGCGGAACTCGCTAACATGATCGGCGGAAACCTCAAGTGCGTGATCGCGCCGGGCATTCATTTATCGATGCCCTCGGTGGTGGACGGCGACGATTACAGCTTGCTGGTGTGCGGAGCGAAGCTTCAGGAGCAACTGGCGTTTGAATGCTCCGAAGGTTTGTTCTGGGTAACGGTGATGACCCAGAGCTGACGCTACTTCAACTCGGTCATCATCCCCGGCAAACTCCATTGCATGTTCAAGCTTCCGGGAGCCCAACCGTACTCCGCCGTCATGACCTTCGCGACATCGTCCTGGTTCTTGCCTTCGCGAATCAGCCCGCGCACGCGCGTGATCTCTTTCGCAATGTTGTCGCGGTAGGTCTTCAGACCCGCTTTATTGGTCACCGCGCCATGCCCCGGAATCACGGTATCGAAGTCGAGCTTCATCGCCTCGTCGAGCGTGGCCGGCCACTGCGCGAGACTTCCTCCGCCCGGATAATCGATCAGGGGCGTTGTCCCGGCCATTAGATCGCCGGTGTGCAGCAGGCGCAGGGCTGGAAAATAGATCAAAGCATCGCCGTTGGTGTGCCCGCGGCCCATATAGATCGCACGCACCTGCTTGCCGCCCAGAAATATATCGCTCTCCGTGGTGAACGTGACGCGAGCCGGAACCATGTCGGGCGGGGCGTTAGATTGCACTTTGTTCACGATGTTGTTGTGCGCATTCACGGTCGAAATGATCTCGGCAACGGAGGTGAATTTGGTGTTCCCTCCGCTATGATCCGCGTGGTAATGCGTGCTGAGGATGTAGCGTATCGGCTGAGCGGTCACGCTTTTGACGAGTGAAGTGATCTGGTCGTAATCCTGTTCGTACTTATCGTCGACCATGATCACGCCCTCGCCGGTCACGTAAACCGCGACGTTGCCGCCGTCGCCTTCGATCTCGTAGAGATCGGTCTTGACCGGCTTGATCGTCAAGGCGGGAGGCTGCTTGGTGTTCTGCGTGTGCGCGACCCACGCTCCGGCAAGCAACAGCGCAGCCGCGGAGCCGCGAATGACTAGCGTGCGGTTCATAGGAGCTTCCTCCTTATGGGTACCCAGTATAATCGAAGTGAACTCATGCGATGGCGCTTCAGCGCTTCGCCGAACAATCTCGCCGAGCCGGGCGCGAGGCCGGCTCGCGCAAGCCATGACTGATTTCGACGCGCTGCTGGCAAGCGTCAATTCCTAACCATCGAGGGCTCAGCGATCGAGCCTCATTTACTACTCCTCCGGAATTTCCGCCAAATCCTCCGCGCGATTTTCGAATCGCGTGAACTGGCCGAGAAACCGCAGAGGCACGGTTCCGATCGGCCCGTTTCTCTGCTTGGCGATGATCAAATCCGCCAGGCCCTTGACGCTTTCGTCGTCCTTCTTATAGATCTCCTCGCGATGGATGAATGCCACCAGATCGGCGTCCTGCTCAATCGAACCCGAATCGCGCAGGTCGCTGAGGATGGGTTTGTGATCGCCCGGCCGCGTTTCCGAAGCGCGGCTCAACTGCGACAGCACCACGAACGGAACGTTCAGATCCTTGGCCATTAGCTTGAGGCCGCGCGAAATCGCGCTGACTTCCTGGTTGCGGTTTTCGCTGCGGCCCCGGCTGCTCATCAGTTGCAGATAATCGATCACGACCAGCGCGAGCCCATGTTCGCTTTGCAAGCGGCGCAGCTTCGAATGCACGGCCATCACGTTGACATCGGTGGTGTCGTCCAAAAATAGCGGAGCTTCAGTCAAATCCGCCAGCGCCACCTGCAGCTTCCGACGTTCGTCTTGATTGAGGAATCCCGCGCGATACTTATGCTGGTC
>JASHRP010000634.1 GCA_030037375.1 Bryobacteraceae bacterium
CACCGTAATTTTCGGACGCAGTTATAAGACTCGTTCCGCCGGCGTGATGGAATGGACCGTGGTTCCGTTCAAATGCGGGAAGAGATCTTGGAAGTGCGCTTCAACGTGATGGAGACGCCCAAGGTGGTGCACCCCATGCTAACGCTGGAGCACTTGCACCTGTAAGAGACTCCACAGAACGGCCCTGCACATCGGTATCCCGAAGCAGCCAACGGGATCGAGCATGTTACACTGCAAGCACAAACGCTCCGGGACGAGCTTGCGAAAGAGAAATTATGCCGCGCGTCATACGCTGCTCTCTCATTCAAGCTTCCAACGCCGCGCCTCCCGACCGCCCGCTTGCGGAAATTAAGCAGGCGATGATCGATAAGCATCTCGGATACATCGAATCCGCGGCGAAGGCCGGTTCTAAGATCGTGTGCCTGCAGGAGATTTTCTACGGGCCGTACTTCTGCGCGGAGCAGAACACGCGTTGGTACGATTCGACGGAGCCCGTGCCGGACGGTCCAACCGTGCGGTTGATGCAGGACGTGGCGCGAAAGCATTCGATCGCGCTGATCGTGCCGGTCTACGAGATTGAGCAGGAAGGAATTTATTACAACACCGCGGCTGTCATCGCGCCCGACGGCTCCTATCTAGGCAAGTATCGCAAGACCCACATTCCGCACGTGGCTCCGGGGTTTTGGGAGAAATTCTACTTTCGCCCTGGGAACCTCGGGTTTCCCGTTTTCGACTTGGGATTCGCCAAGATTGGAGTCTATATCTGCTATGACCGCCACTTTCCTGAAGGTGCGCGGGCTCTGGGATTGAACGGCGCGGAGATCGTCTTCAACCCTTCGGCGACGGTGGCGGGATTGAGTGAGTATCTCTGGAAGCTGGAGCAGCCGGCGCATGCGGTCGCGAACGGATACTTCATCGCGGCGTTGAATCGCGTTGGCACGGAAGCTCCGTGGAACATCGGCCACTTCTACGGCAGCAGCTATTTCTGCGATCCGCGCGGATGCATCATCGCGGAGGGCTCGCGCGACAAGGATGAGGTAGTGACGGCGGACCTTGACCTCGATAAGATCGCCGAAGCGCGGAAGACGTGGCAGTTTTACCGCGACCGCCGTCCGGATATGTACGGAGATCTGGTGAAGGCGTGACGGATTCCGAGATTCAGGCGCGGTTTGCCGACGTTCATCCGCCGTTTTCCCAGCAAGAGTCCGTGGTCGAGGCCAATCGATGCCTTTACTGCTTCAATGCTCCCTGCGCCGCGGCTTGCCCCACTCATATCGATGTTCCGAGCTTCATCAAGAAGATCGCGTCAGGTGATTTGACGGGATCGGCGCGAACCATTCTGGACGCGAACGTTCTGGGATCTAGCTGCTCGCGAGTGTGCCCGGTTGAGGTGCTGTGCGAGGGCGCGTGCGTGATGCATTCCTATAACAAGCGGCCGATCGAGATCGGACGCTTGCAACGCCACGCGATGGATCACTTTCTGGCCAATGGCGCGTCTTTGCCGGTTGGAGCTCACGCGCGGACGAAGCGGGTCGCATGCATCGGCGGCGGGCCGGCGTCGCTCGCGTGCGCGGCGGAGCTGCGCCGGGAAGGTTATCCGGCGACCATCTTCGACAATCGTCCCCTTCCGGGCGGGCTTAATACGTACGGAGTGGCGGAGTACAAGTTACGGCAGCCGGATGCGGTGCGAGAGATTGAGTTGATTCGTTCCGCTGGGGTCGAATTCCGGAACAATGTTACGGCGGGCGTGGACGTATCCATCGCCGAGCTCGAATCGCAATTCGACGCGATCTTTCTGGGCGTCGGCCTTGGACGTACGCAACCCCTCGGCATTCCAGGCGAGGATTTGCCGCACGTAATGGACGCGTTGGGATACATCGCTGCTTATAAGAGCGGCGTGGCGAAGATTGCTCGGCGGGTGGCGATCGTTGGCGGCGGCAACACGGCGATTGACGCGGCGGTAGCGGCTCGGCGGTTGAATGCGCTGGAAGTCAATCTTCTGTACCGGCGCGGCGGCCTGGATATCCCGGCGTTCTGGTTCGAGTTCGCGAGAGCCAAGGGCGAGCCGGTATCGTTTCATTGGCACGCCCAGCCCGCCGAAATTACCCCCGAGGCCGTCCGCTGCGGCGACGGCCGCGAATTCCCCGCCGATCTCGTGGTGATCGCAATCGGACAGAGCCGATTGCTCGAGCTTCTGGAGCAATGCCGCGGCGTGTCGCTCGACGGCGGGTTGGTGAAGGTCGACCCGGCGACCGGGCAGAGCGCGAACCCGCGATATTTCGCGGGCGGCGATTGCGTGAACGGCGGACGGGAAGTGGTGGACGCGGTGGCCGCGGGGAAGCGCGCGGCGCGAGGGATCGTCCGATGGCTGACTTAAGTACCCGGTTCGCCGGACGCATCCGCTGTCCCAATCCCTTTTGGCTCGCCTCCGGGCCGCCGGCGAATTGCGCCGATCAAGTGATGCGCGCGTTTGACGCGGGTTGGGGCGGCGCGGTTTGGAAAACGATCGGCGAACCGATCCTCAATGTTTCGTCGCGTTATTCGTCGGTGGACTGGAACGGCGGCCGGATGATGGGTCTGAATAATATCGAGCTCATCAGCGACCGGCCGATCGAAACGAATTTGCGCGAGATCGAGGAAGTGAAGAAGCGTTATCCGAATCACGCCGTGATCGCGTCGCTGATGGTGGAATCGAAACGGGAAGCGTGGCACGACATCGTCAAGCGCAGCGAGGATGCCGGCGCGGACGGGTTGGAATTAAATTTCGGATGCCCTCATGGGATGAGCGAGCGCGGAATGGGAAGCGCCGTCGGGCAGGTGCCGGACTACACGACCATGATCACGGAGTGGGTGAAAGAGGTCGCGCGGACGCCGGTGCTGGTCAAACTTACACCGAACATTACCGACATCCGGACCATCGGCCGAGCGGCGCGAAAAGGCGGCGCGGACGGGCTTTCCGCGATCAATACGCTGAACTCCGTTACCGGCATCGATCTCGACACGCTGACGCCCCGGCCCGACGTTGGAGGGCTGTCCGCGCACGGCGGCTATTGCGGACCTGCGATAAAACCGGTCGCGCTGCACATGGTGCAGCAATTGGCTTCGGATCCGGAGATCGCGCTGCCGGTCTCGGGCATCGGCGGCGTTTCCGGGTGGCGCGAGGCGGCCGAATATATATTGCTCGGCTGCCAGAGCGTGCAAGTGTGCACGGCCGCGATGCATCACGGTTTCCGGATTGTCGAGCAAATGATCGAAGGGCTCAGCCACTGGATGGATGAGAAGGGATTTTACACGCTCGACCAGGTCCGCGGGCGCAGTCTGCCGCGGCTGACCGAATGGAAGCATCTGGATTTGAATTACAAGATCGTGGCGCGCATCCATCCGGAGCGGTGCATCGGCTGCCAGCTTTGCTATATCGCCTGCTGGGATGGCGCGCATCAATGCATCCACCTGCCTTCGAACGGGCACGCCAAGCCGGAAGCCGTGGAGGCCGCGAGCCGCGCGGCGATCGTGTCCACGCCCGTATCGCGAGCCGAGCTGCAAGCGCGCATGACCGGAACGCCTGCGAATCGGATTCCGCAGGTGGATGAAGGCGAGTGCGTCGGCTGCAACCTATGCTGGCTGGTTTGTCCCGTCGACGGGTGCATCACCATGGAACGCGTCGACACGGGCCGGCCGTTCGAAAGCTGGGAGCAACGCACGGGAGGGGCGTGTTGAAGACCCTGATCAAGGACGGAACGGTGGTGACCGCGCAGCGATCGTTCCCCGCCGACGTTTGGATTGAAGGCGAGACCGTCCGCGATGTCGCGCCTTCGCTGCCGCGTGAAAACGCCGACCGGGTGGTGGATGCGGCGGGGATGCTGGTGCTGCCCGGCGGGATCGACGTGCATACGCATCTCGACATGCCGTTCGGCGGCACAACCTCGAGCGACGACTTCGCGACCGGCACGGAAGCCGCGGCGTGGGGCGGCACAACTACATTGATCGATTTCGCCATCCAGGCGAAGGGCACGCGCATGCGCGACGCCCTCGATACCTGGTGGAAAAAGGCCGACGGCAAGGCGTCGATCGATTACGGGTTGCACATGATCGTAACCGATCTGCCGGAGGCCGGCCTGGAAGACATGGACGCGATGGTTGAGGAGGGCGTCGCGAGCTTCAAGCTGTTCATGGCCTATCCGGGCGTGCTGATGGTGGATGACGCGACGATCTTTCAAGCCATGCGGCGCACGGCTAAAAACGGCGCGCTGATCTGCATGCACGCGGAGAACGGCGGAGTGATCGACGTGATCGTCCGGCGCGCGCTGGCCGAGGGCAAGACGGGCCCGATTTATCACGCGCTGACGCGTCCGGCGACGGCGGAGGCCGAAGCGGTGCACAGGGCAATCGCTTTGGCGGAGATCGCTGGTGTTCCGGTGTACATCGTCCATCTTTCTTCCGAAGACGCGCTGAATCAGGTCCGCGAGGCTCGCGACCGCGGATTGCCGGCGTTCGCCGAGACGTGTCCGCAGTATTTGTTGCTGACGGAAAAGGAGCTCGAGCGACCCGATTTCGATGGTGCGAAGTACGTCTTTACGCCGCCTCTCCGCGAAGCGCATCATCCTCCGAAGCTGTGGGACGGCCTGCGCCGGGACCACCTGCAAGTGGTCTCAACCGATCATTGCCCGTTCTGCTTCAAGGAACAGAAGGAGCTGGGGCGAGGAGATTTCACCAAGATTCCGAATGGCGGACCGGGAATCGAGAACCGGCTCCAGTTGATTTATCACCACGGAGTGAACCAGGGCCGCATCAGCCTGACCCGATTTGTCGAGCTGGTTTCCACCACTCCCGCGAAGCTTTTCGGGCTTTACCCGCGCAAGGGAACGATCGCCGCCGGAAGCGATGCTGATATCGTGATCTGGGACCCGAAGGCCGAACACAAAATCAGCGCGGCCACGCATCACATGCGCGTCGATTACTCCATGTTTGAGGGATTCGCCGTGAAGGGCAATGTCCGCACGGTGTTCTCGCGGGGAGATGTGATCCTGGATGGCGGCGTGTATCACGGCCGTCAGGGAAGAGGCCGGTTCCTGAAGCGCGCCGCGCGCGGAGGGGCTTGGGCGTAGGCCGGTAACCGCATGGAGCTAGCAGCGGGCAGACGCGCGGCGATCCAGAGCAGTTCGCTCTACAACGAGGATCTCGCGCCTATTCCGACGGAGCGCCGCGATTGGGGCACGTACAACTACGCGTCGTTGTGGGTTGGGATGAGCGTGTGCATCCCGACGTATATGCTGGCGTCCGGGCTGATCGCGGGCGGGATGAATTGGTGGCAGGCGGTCGGGACCATTCTTCTGGGTAACTTGATCGTGCTGATTCCGATGCTCCTGAACGCGCATGCCGGCGCGAAGTACGGGATTCCGTTTCCCGTTTTCGTCCGCGCGTCGTTCGGAGTGCTGGGGGCGAACGTCCCGGCCGTGCTGCGGGCGCTGGTTGCCTGCGGATGGTTTGGGATTCAGACCTGGATCGGCGGGCAGGCGATCTTCGCCATGCTCGCGATCCTGCGGCCGGAATGGAAAGGCTCAGCAGTCGCGCCATGGGTCTGTTTTTTGTTGTTCTGGCTGCTGAATATCGCGGTGATCCTCCGTGGAATCGAGACCATCAAGTTTCTCGAAGGCATCGGAGCGCCGTTCATGCTGGCGATTGGTTTGTTGCTGCTGTGGTGGATGATCGGCAAGGCGGGAGGGTTCGGACCCGTGCTGAGCGCGCCCAGCCGCTTCAAGGGCGCGCCGGACTTCCTCAAGTTCTTCATTCCTTCGCTCACGGGGATGGTCGGATTCTGGGCCACCGTGGCGCTCAATATTCCGGATTTTACGCGCTACGCGCGTTCGCAAAAGGCGCAGATGACCGGGCAGGCGCTGGGCTTGCCGGCGGCGATGACGCTGTATTCGTTCATCGGCGTGGCTGTCACCTCAGCCTCCGTGGTGATTTTTGGCGAACCGGTTTGGGACCCGGTAGCCCTGCTGGGCCGCTTCAACCAGCCATTGGTTGCGTCGATCGCTTTAGTCGCGCTGCTGATTGCCACGCTGAATACGAACGTCGCGGCCAACGTGGTTTCGCCGTCGAACGATTTCTCGAACCTCAACCCGCGGAGGATCTCGTTTCGCGTGGGCGGAATCATCACGGGTGTGCTCGGCCTGATGATGATGCCGTGGAAGCTATTGAGCGATTACAGCTCCTACATCAACGGGTGGCTGGTGGGATATTCCGGCTTGCTCGGACCGATCGCGGGAATCATGATCGCGGATTATTTCGTGGTGCGCCGCGCGGAGCTGGCCGTTGACGATCTATACTTGCGCGGTGGAGCGTATGAATACTCGAGCGGCGTCAATCCCAAGGCGATCGGCGCGCTGGCGGCCGGCATTGTGGTGGCGTTGCTCGGATTGGTGGTCGCGCCGCTGCGGTTCCTCTACGACTACGCGTGGTTCGCGGGCTTCGCGGTTTCGAGCGCCGTGTATATATTCGCGTCGCGCTGAGCGTTACTCAATCCATCCGAGCTGACGGAGGGTAGCTGCTGGTTCCTTGCCGTTATCTTCATCGTCGTAATGCTGCACCGACCCGACTTGGCGTCCGTTCTCGATCGCCACGCCGTAGGGCGGATCGCCCGGCATCGGGAACACGCCCTTCAGCTTCTGAAAATCATCGGCAACTAGCGGCGCGAGTTTGCTGTCATGCATGAAATCGAGGCCGAAGCGCTGCATGCGCGTGGGTTGGCCGATAACCTTGATGTCGCTCTTCCAGTGGTAGGTTCCCAAGTGGCGGCCGGCGTCCATGCAATGAGGGCACTCGGGGTCGAAGAAGAAGACGAAGTAGCGGCCGTGTTCGAGCGAATAGGGCTGGCCGTTCACTATCACCGATTCCGGCGCTTTGGTTCCGGTTTGCTGCGACGCAGCATACGCGTAACCGCCGCCCGTCAAGGCCATCGCGGCGATCAGCGCCGCTACCGCCGTGCCCAGCTTGAATCCGCGCGTCGGATGCGACAACGGCTTCCCCCAAACCCCCGCGAGTACCGCGGCTAACAGGAACGCCGCGTCGCCCATGAAGAATCCGGGTCCGACGGTGCGCTTCACCCAGGGAAAGCAACTGCAGTCCTTGCCAATCAACTGCGAATAATGGATTCCGATATAGGTCATGAACCCGAGCAGCATGAAGGACGTCAGAGCGGCGCCTAAGCGGCGGTAGCGCGGGATCAGAATCATTACGCCGCCGAAAACTTCGCCCACTGAGAGAAGCAGCGTGAACGCCTGGCTATACCGCGGCGGAAACAGGAGCTCCTCCAGCAGTCGCGACCAATGGAACGGATCGACAGCCTTATAAACACCCGCGCCGATGAACAGGATCGCGACGAACGCGGCTGCGACATGGCTGGCGGCATTCTTCCAGGCCGGTATGGCCAGGGGAGGGTTCAACGGGGCTGCGGCGCTGCTCATGATTTCATTTTATCCATAACTGCTTGGACAGCCAACGAGGCGAATTGTTGGACCATTGAGCGAAATAATTGGCGCCGCAGACCCGCGAATCGACGCATGGAGGCAATCGGGTGTGTGCCAGAATGGATGTTCATGCCGGAAAGCTGGAAGATTCTGCGCGTCCCCGCTTCAAGCGCGAACCTCGGCCCCGGCTTCGACGCACTGGGGCTGGCGCTGGATATTTACCTCGAATGCCGGTTCCGTTGCGCCAAGAATCTTGCCATTCGCGCGCGGGGGTGCGACGCGGCCCTGATTCCAACTGGCGAAGATAACCTGATCTGGCAGACGGCTTTGCGAGTCGCGTCGGATACGGGCAAGGAAATGCCTCCGATCGAGATTGAAATCGCGAATGACATTCCGCTCGGCAAAGGCTTGGGATCGAGCGCGGCCGCCCTCACCGCCGGCGTGGTCATCGCCAATGAAATCCTGGATTTCCAATGGGATGCCGAACGCGTGCTGCACGAAGCAGCGTACATCGAAGGGCATCCTGACAACGTCGCGGCGTGCGCGCTGGGCTCGATCGTGGCTAGCGCCATCGATTCCGACGGCATCGCGCGGGCGGTGCGCATGGAGATCCACCCGCACTACGGCGTCGCCGTGGTCACGCCGGATTTCGACCTGCCCACCAGCGAGGCGCGACGCGTTCTTCCTGAGCGGTACACGCGCGAGGACACCATTTTCAACGTCCAACGCAGCGCGCTGCTGATCGCGGCGCTAACGCAAGGAGTGACCGACGCTTTTCCCGCCGCGCTCGAAGACCGGCTGCATCAGCCGTATCGTTTTTCCCTGGTGCCCGGGTTAGAGGAGATCATCGGACTGCGGACGCCGGGGCTGCTGGGATGCGCGTTGAGCGGAGCCGGACCCTCCATTCTTGTGTTCCATGAGCGCGGCCACGAGCACGTTTGCGATCTGGTCCGCCAAATCTTCCGCGCGCACGGAAGATCGTCTGAGATTTCCTGCTGCCGGGTCGCAAAATCGGGATATCGACTTTTCGATGAATCGGCTGGGTAACGAAAAAAGCCCGTACCTGCTGCAACACGCGAACAACCCCGTGGATTGGTACCCATGGGGCGATGAAGCGTTCGAAAAGGCGCGTGCGGAAGACAAGCCGGTGTTTCTTTCAATCGGATATTCGACCTGTCACTGGTGCCACGTCATGGAGCGCGAGTCCTTCGAGAATCCGGGGATCGCGGCGCTGCTCAATCGAGATTTCGTTTCCATCAAGGTCGATCGCGAGGAGCGGCCGGACGTGGATCGCATTTACATGCTGTTCGTGCAAGCCGCGACGGGCAGCGGCGGATGGCCGATGACCGTGTTCCTGACGCCGGATCGCAAGCCGTTCTTCGGAGGGACGTACTTTCCGCCGGATAACCGCTTCGGGCGGCCTGGATTCGGGTCTCTCTTGCAAAGCCTGGCGAACGCCTGGCGCAACGACCGCGCACGTGTCGAGCAATCCGGCGCGCAGGTGATCGAGCAGTTGAAGGAATATTCGGTATCGGGCCGGCTCAATGCGAGCCAGTCGGCAGCCGGAGCGGCCGACGCAACCACGCTCG
>JASHRP010000073.1 GCA_030037375.1 Bryobacteraceae bacterium
CGCCCGTCCGAGGAATCCGACCGCGGAAGGAACATAAGCAGATCCGGCCCACAATCCGCTGATCGAGACGAAGAGATAGAGAGCGTTCAGGATCGTGCGGCGGCGGAATTTGGGCGAGAAGATCATCGCCATGGCGCGACGCGCCGATTCGGGAGGTCTCCAGCGCTCAGGCTCGTGAACTCCGAACTGGATCAGCACGACCAGGAATGCCGGGATGCCGCCGACGGCGAACATCGCGCGCCAACCGTAGGATGCGCCGACCGTGGCGTTCAGCAGCGCCGCGACCAAGATTCCCGCGTAGTAGCCGGTTTGCATGTAGCCGGCGCCCATCTTACGCCGATGCTCCGGCCATTCCTCGGCGACAAAAGTTCCGCCGAGAGTCCATTCGCCGCCGATACCGATTCCGGAGAGCAAGCGAAAAATTGCCAATTGCCAGATGTTCTGCGCCAGCGCTCCCGCGAAGGTGAAGACTGAGTAGCAGAGGATGGTCAGCATCAACGTGCGTACGCGGCCGAAACGATCGCCAATCGGGCCCCACAGCATCGAGAGCCCCCACCCGACCAGGAATAACGCGAGCAGCAGGCCGTTGTAATAGCCGACCGTACCCGTATCGGCCGGCAGTCCGGAGCGTGGAAGCAACTCGCGGAGCGCTGGTTGGAGCACCAGGGCGTAGATGAACGAATCCATTCCGTCCAGGGCCCAACCACCCCAAGCTGCCCAAAACCCGCGAATTTGATTGGTCGTGAGAGGGTTCATTAGCAGCCCCGATTTGTTTCGTCGCGGGGCCCGCCTTCGGAATCATCCGATTGTACAACCGTCTGTTAGAATGACCGCAAGCTATGCCCTCCGATCCCGCCGCCGATCTGGCGAGCCTCAAGCAAATCCTGCTCAAGAACTCAGTCCGCTTCGGCGAATTCACACTCGTCTCCGGCCAGAAGAGCGACGTCTATGTCGATGGCAAGCTCACCACGTGCCGGGCGGAGGCGATGCCGTTGGTCGGGCGCGCATTCCTGCGCAAGATGGCCGCGCGAGGATGGGAGCCGGAGGCGGTGGGAGGACTGACGCTCGGGGCGGATCCCATCGCCTACTCGATTGCGCGCGAAAGCCTCGATTTCGGCAAGCCCATTCAGGCATTTGTGGTTCGCAAGGAGCCGAAGAAGCACGGGATGCAGAGGTTCGTCGAAGGAATGGAGGAGGCGCAAGGGAGGAACGTCGTGATCCTCGACGATGTGTGCACCACCGGAGGGTCGACCGCGCAGGCGATCCGCAGTGCGCTCGCGTCGGGCATGCGGATTCTGGGTGCGGTCTGCCTGGTGGATCGCGAAATGGGCGCACCGGAATTGCTGAAGCAGGAATTCGGCTGCGAGCTCGAGAGCATTTTCACGCTCTCGGACTTGCGCCCAGCCGGTCTCACACCCAAGCCAGGACCAGAGACACGGCGGGCGCTGTAAGATAATGCCATGCTCAAAGCCTGCTCCTTCGCGATTACACTTACCGGACTGCTAGCCTCGGCCGCCTTCGGTCAAGACGCAGGGAAGTGCACGTTCATCGGAGGTCTGGCGAAGATCCCCGGCCTGAAGATCCGCTCGGCGACTCTCAATGCAGCGGGGCAGGCGCAGGGTCGAGGGCCCACACTGCCGAGTCATTGCGAGATTCAGGGCAGCTTGAATGACCGCACTGGAGCCAACGGCCAAAACTATGCCATCAGGTTCCACTTGCGCTTGCCCGCGGATTGGAATGGCCGGTTCTTCTTTGAAGGCGGAGGCGGCTCCAACGGGAATGTTGGCAATGCGCTCGGAAATTTGCAAGGGCAGCAGCGTGGGAACGCGTTGACGCTCGGCTATGCCGTGGTCTCTCAGGACTCCGGTCACGATAACGCGGCCAACAACGATCCCAATCGCAGCGGCGCGGCGACTTTCGGCTTCGATCCGCAGGCGCGCCTGGATTTCGGCTACAACTCGTACGATGTTGTGACGCGGACGGCGAAGGCGCTGATCCAGGCTTATTACGGACGCGCGCCGGAACGCTCTTATTACGTCGGATGCTCCGAAGGCGGGCGCGAAGGCATGATGATGTCCCAGCGCTTCCCCGATTATTTCGACGGCATCCTGGCCTGCTCTCCCGGATTCAATCTCCCGAAGGCCGCTCTGTTCGGTCACGGATGGGACGCGCAATCTTTCGCGGCGGTGGCGAAGGCCGCTGGAATCTACGATCGCTTCGGGCAACCGTTCCTGAACAAGACCTTCGCCGACGAAGATTTGGATCTGGTATCGCAGGCGATTCTCGGCGCGTGCGATTCGCTCGACAATCTCGCTGACGGGATCATTGATAATTTCCCGGCCTGTACGCTTGCGGTAGTGAAGCCGAAGCTCGATGCGATCGCCTGCAAAGGACCGAAGCGCGCGACGTGCCTTTCCGCCGTGCAGGTCACGGCGATCGAAAACGTGTTTGCGGGCGCACGCGATTCCAAGAATCAGCCGTTTTATTCCGATTGGGCGTGGGACCGGGGGATTGGCGGCAAACTCGGCGACAACTACAATCAGGGCTGGCGAATCTGGAAGATCGGAGCCTACGACAGCGCGGCGAATAACGCGATCATTGTGGGTTTGGGCAGCGGAGCGGTGTCCGCCGTGTTCACTACGCCGCCAACCGAGGTCGCCGCGGCGGGCGCGGCCCCAGTTGCGTATCTCATGGGAATCGATTTCGCGCGCGATGCTCCGAAGCTGACCGCGGAAACTCCGGTCTACACCAAGGCTGTGCTCGATTTCATGAACGCCAGCTCGACCGATCTTTCCGGCTTTCGCAAGCACAACGGCAAGCTGGTCATCGTTCAGGGCGTCAGCGACCCGGTGTTTTCGATCAACGATACCATTCGCTGGTGGAACGACGTCAACAAGATCAATAGCGGTTCGGCGGCCGATTTCGTTCGCCTGTTCGCGGTTCCGGGAATGAACCATTGCTCCGGCGGCCCGGCTACGGATCAGTTCGATGCATTTACCGCGCTGGTGAATTGGGTCGAGAAGAGCGCCGCGCCGGATCGCATCGTCGCGACGGCGGGAGGGACAGCGCCGTGGCCAGGCCGGACCCGTCCGCTTTGCTCTTACCCTAAGCAGGCTCGCTACAAGGGAAGCGGAAGCATCGAGGACGCCGCGAACTTTGTTTGCCAGTAAATTGAGACTCTGGTCGCTGCATCCTTCTCTGCTCGACCGGGTGGGTTTGCTCGCCGTGTGGCGGGAGGGTTTGCTGGCGCAGAAAGTGCTGCTGGGGCAAACGAAGGGCTACCGGCATCATCCGCAGCTCAAGCGGTTTCAGGCTCGAAAGGATCCCGTCGCCGCTATCAGCGTTTATCTGTGGGGCATTGCGGATGAAGCTCGAGCGAGAGGGTACGAGTTCGACACTGCGAAGATCGCGCGGCCGAAGCGCCGGATTCAGATTCCCGTTACGCGAGGCCAGATGGAATTCGAGCGCGAACACCTGAAAAAGAAACTGAGGGTGCGCGATCGAACCAGGATTAGCGCGTTGAACGCGGCGAGCCTCAGGCCGCATCCCGCTCTTCGAGTCGTCGCCGGGGGCGTCGAACCCTGGGAGATTCGCTGATTGCGATGAACCTCCTCGCCTCGATTCTCGTCTCCGACATCTTGCCGATCTTCGCCATCGCCAGCGCGGGTTTCCTGCTCGCGCGGTACGTCGGCGTGGACGTGAGAGCGGTATCGAGGACAGTCTTCTATGCACTGTTGCCGTGCTTCGCTTTCCGGTTGCTCGTGACATCGAGCGCTTCGGGAGCAAACGTGTTCCGACTCATTTTCCTGGCGGTGTTGATCATGGGTGCGATGGGCCTCGCCGGGTACGCGATCGGCAAGGGACTCCGGCTCGATGGCAAATCTCTGCGCGCGTTCATGATGGTGGTCATGTTCTCGAACGGAGGCAACTACGGCCTGCCGGTGGTGAAATTTGCATTCGGCTCAGACGCGCTGACGTACGCGACGATTTTCTTCCTCACCGGCTCCGTGACTACCTACGTGGGAGGCGCGTTTTTCGCGAGCAGCCATCGCAGGAAGCTCGCTGGAGCGCTCGAGAAGGTTTGGAAGATGCCGTCGCTCTACGGAATCGCAGCCGCGTTGCTTGTGCTGGCCGCCGGCAAACCAGTTCCGGAGGCGGTGATGCGGCCGGTTTCTCTGCTCAGCGACGCGGCCCTACCGGTCATGATTCTGGTGCTAGGAATGCAGCTCGAACGCGCGGTCTGGCCGGCGAGACCTGGAATCGTGATGCTGGCGGTGGGGATCTCTCTGCTGGCGGCGCCGTTGGTCGCGATCGGATTCTCATCGGTTCTGGGAGTTTCTGGAGCGGCCAGGCAAGCCGCGGTGATCCTTTCTTCCATGCCGGTGGCTGTCGTGACTACGATTCTCGCGCTGGAATTCGAGCTGTCTCCGGAATTCGTCACCAGCGCGGTATTCGTGTCTACCGTTGCGAGCCCGCTGACGTTGACGCCGTTGATCGCTTACCTGCGTTGATTCGCTTTCGAGTTAGGCGCGCACAGGAGCTTGGGTGTCCCTGGTCTTACGTGGCGGGCGCAAAATCCCTTGGTACTCCGGCAGAAACTCGATCCCGGCTACGAATTCGCCGCTCTTGCGAACACAGTACCGGACCGTCGCCCGGACCTCTTTGCCGTTGAAGGTCACCGCTAGTGGAGACTGCACCGGTATGGAATGGCTAACGCGGATCCGCGCGCCGGACGCCGAGAGGTCCTGCATCATCCCAGCCCCTTTCAGGGCCGCGCCGGAGGCGTCCTGCCACTTAAGGTCCACGCTTTCGTCGATGGTCCATCGGGCGTCGAAGCGTCGATCGCGCATAAAATACGGATCGGCGCTTGGCGTACAAGAGTTTAGGGGCTTCGAAGGCCGTGCGCGAATCTTCGGTACTACTACCGCGCTGGCACTGGGGCAACTTTCGGGGGATGGGCGCATTCCGGGGCCCTTCGCATACTGAACCTGCCATGGTTCGGTCCTGCCCAGAATGCCGAAGTTCCTCGCCGAGAACGGCTCCACGCTGCGAATCTTGCTATCACCAGTTTACCAGCGGCGAACCGAATCGCCCGTCACGTCTGAGGTATCGCGTAGCCGCAGTCGCGGTGGGCCTGCTGGTGGGCGTTTGCCAGTATCTCCTGGCAGGTTAACCTCGGCTGCCCTAGCGGCCAACCGCGAGACTTTTTTCCGCTCGAACCCCAACCCGCAAATCGATCGCTTCAAGCCGGTGTTGAATCGCCGCAATGACCGCCCGCTTCAGGGGCGTGTCCGGCCATTCCTCGACTACGCTCAGCCGGTAGCGTTCCCACTGACGCTCATTCACTGACGCGTCACTGGGTTGATTGGCCACTCGGTTGACTTGAACCGCTAATTGGCGAGAGGACGGCGATGCGCTGGTTTCGCTTGGCTCGGGCGTCCATTCCGGGCTGCTGCGCGCACGCCGCCCCCTCTATTCCCGCATCTTAGGGCGCGAGGCCGGATGCCTCAATCACGCCAAAGTACTGAATCGTACCGGGTAAGTCGTGTCGGTGGAAGCTGGAGTTGGGCGTAACCCTAATTTTGGGGGGTACTTCTTCCGATTGAGTTCTAGTGAAACCCTGGCCATTGTTCCTGCTGGCCGCAACCGCCGCGCTGGCTGACTCCGATCCTAATCCAGGCTGGCGCGCGTACGTGCCGTCTGACGCGACCGCGGTGATCGGAATCGAGTGGGGCAACCTCCGCGAATCCGCGCTTGCCCCGGCCATCGAGGCGGAGATCTTCGGCTCCGGCTCCTTAGCGTTTCCAGAAATCGAGTGCTTGAAAGAATCTCGCGAGATCATCGTCTCTTTTCCTGGCACGCTTGCCGTGGAGGAAGGAACATTCGCGGCAGCCACGGTGGAGACGCAGGCACAAAGCCACGGACTTCGGCGCTCCGATTATCACGGTGTGACGCTCTGGCTCCCAGAACAGAGCGATAAGCGTGGGATTGCCCGAATCGATGACCACATTATTTTAGTGGGATCCCGAAAGGACCTTGAGACCAGCATTGACGGTAACACCGCGGGATCGGCCCACTTCGCCGCAACTGGAGACTTGTGGGTCGTCGCCGCGAACCCGTCAGGGGCCTTGGCGAACTTGTTCGGGCTGACCGATGCATCGAATTTTCGTGCGCAAGCCAGGGTTCGCGACGGAATCGATATAGAAACGTCGTTCGATGCAGGATCAGAGAAGCCGGCTGGAGAGTTTGCTCCTGGATTTCGGGAGAAGCCCGTCGTGACGGTCGATGGGAGCCGGGTGAACATCGCGCTACACGCGAGCCTCGATGAACTGGTGACCGC
The DNA here is from genome assembly GCA_030037375.1 of Bryobacteraceae bacterium. GTDB lineage: Bacteria > Acidobacteriota > Terriglobia > Bryobacterales > Bryobacteraceae > Palsa-187. The sequence goes on from JASHRP010000073.1 coordinate 6,341, forward strand.
TTGGCGCGCCGCTCGCGCCGCGGCGTCTCAGATTACCGAGCGTTCCGCCGACCCGGTGAAATTCGAAATCACGCATGCGGAGAACGTGAAGCCTCAGATCGTCCGGATCTATTACCTGGATGATGGAATTCACGAGGTCGTGCTGCCGCCGGTCCCTCTTAACGATGACGCGCTAGTTCAACCAGACCTGCCGCCGATCGTTAAGATCTTCAACTTGGACGGAGGCCCTCGCGGAATCCTGCTCCCGGCCTTGCCCTAAAATCGAACGATCACGCAACAGCGGCTTGCAGTTCGCGAATGTCGGCGTGGAACTGTTCGAAGAAGTGAACCGGCATGGCGATATCCAGCGCGCGGAAGAGCTCATCGGTTGGATCCTGACCCTGATCCGCCTCAAAAACAGACATAGATTGTGCGTCCGCGAGCAGTGTGGCGCTCTTTACTACGGCAGCAAGCTGGAGCGGTCTGCTGAAATCCAATTCGGCGCTCTGACTCGATAGCGTAGCCTGCCGAACCTGGTCCGGGCAATTCCAGCGGGACATCATCTCCGCGCCGATTTCGAAGTGTGTGAATCCCAGCAGATCGAGCTCATGATCGATTAAGCCCGCATCGCCACACCCTGTGTAAGCCATGATTGCGGCGAACTCCTCGGGCAGTCCGCAGGCCATCGCCAGGAGCCCCAGATCGTGCAGAAGTCCGGCCATGAAGGCCCATTCGGGGTCCACGGAAGGGACGTTGCGCACGATCAGGTCGCAGAAGATCGCGGCGGCCAGCGAGTGCGCGTTGAAGCGGATCAGAGACCATCCACCCGGGACCTTTATCTTTCCGAACGATCGCGCGACCGACAGACCTAGGAGCACGTTCCGCGCTTTATTGATCCCAAGACGAACGATTGCCTGCCGCAAGGAAGACACGGGACTGCGGCCGCGGTAGACCGCTGAGTTCGCCAGTCCGAGAATCGTGCCGGCGATGACGACATCCTGTTCGATGTGGCTGGCGAGCTCCGCGATCGAGAGCTCATCGCGCCGCGAAAACAGCGCGAGCGAGCGTTGAAGCACGCCGGGAACCACCGGCAACGCATCGGCGGCCTGGAGGGCGCGTTCGCGAAGAGCTTCGTTCCTTGCCGGGCTTGCTGAGCTTGCAGGAGTCGGTTGCACCGGATAGACAATCGTCGGAACCGCGGTCGCGCGATACCGCAGTCAGCGAAACGATTTAGTACGACGCGCCCGAGCTTCCTAGTGAAAAATTTGTAACGCCGGCACGTCGAACGACACTACTTGCACGTGCACAATCGAGCGCGCGAAGATCCCATTCAAATTCGCGCGCGCGTTCCGGGGTTGGGAATGGAGCGAATGCAAGTTCTTCAGACGCTGAGGCTGAACCTGGTCTGCGCCAGACAATGGCGGGAGCGGGCGGCCAAGGCCTTTCGAGACAGTACCGAGGCAGGGGGCGGGGTTCACTCTGATGCGGATCTAATCAGGCAGGCCGCGACCGAATATACGCGGGCCCTTCAAGCCGCTGAAGATGCGCTCCGGAAGCACAATGATTTCGTCCGCCACGGGACGGTTCCGCCGGAACTCGATCTCGGAGCGTGACAACCGCCGCCGGCCCGACATCCGGAAGCCGGTTGTGTTATCAGTACTCTCATGGCATCGGAAGAGGATTTAAAGGCAGAGATTGAACGGCTGCGCGCCGAGAATGAGTCGCTGAAAAAGCCGGCCAGGGGACAGATGTCGCTAAGGGTGAGCGAAAAGGGAGCGCTCTCGGTTTACGGCCTGGGCCGTTTCCCGGTCACGCTTTATCGCGAGCAGTGGGAAAAGCTGCTTGGCATGGCCGAGCAGATCCGCGATTTCATCCGCGATAACGACCAGGCCCTGAAGAAGAAGGAGTGAGCTCCGTCACTCGGCTTGGCCTCGTTCCCACTCGCCTAATCGCGGCGGGTTAGGCCAGCGTGAATTTGACATCCACTTCAGTTAGGACTTCAACCGGTTTGCCATTGAGCACTGTCGGCTGATAGGTCCATTGTTTCACCGCATCCATGGCGGCCGTCACCAGCAGCGGATTGCCGCTGAGCACATGCAAATCTTTGACAGTGCCGTTGGATGCAATCGTCGCCGAGAGACGTACGACGCCCATCACATGTGCGTCCTTCGCCAAGCGCGGATACTCGGGCTGGACTTCATGCGTCAGCTTGGCTGCCTGTACGTTTCCGCCGATTCGAATTTGCGACGGAGTAGAAGCTGCCGGCTGCGCCTGGGCTTGCTCCGGCGCCGGAGCGGACGGCGCAGGCGGAGCTCCAATCACCCCTCCGACCGTACCGCCTAGAACACCACCGGGAACTCCACCAGGGATTCCGCCTGGGACTCCACCGATTGTTCCGGCATCGGCCAAAGCCGGGGCTGCGGCGACCGCCGGTTCCTGCGGGATCGGCGCCTTCGGCGCGATGAACTGTTGAATATTGAACTCTCTAGGCGCCGGCGTCGTTGCCGCTCTCACCGTTCGGGTCACGGCCGGTGCGGCCGGCGGCGGAGGGGGCGGAGGCGGCGGCGGAGCCACCAGTTCCGTCACAAGATCCGTTGTCGGCAAAGGAAGAACAAACAGCCCTGGAACCACCAAGATCACGAAGGCCGCCAGCAGCGCTTGCCCTGCGAACACCAGCGCCGCGTTCCGGCGCTGGTGGGTTCCGCCCTCCGGAAGCAACATTTGCTCGAACATAACGTCCTCCTACTATTGCGATGCAGAGAAGGACGGTCGGATACTCCCGCGCGGAAGGGATTTCGAGCGCCGATTGGGAGTTAACTTATTGATCTAGACGCAAATCCGTTTGGACTGATGCTTTGGACTCAACGCGCACCCGCTTGCCGGTGGCCGCGAGCGTCGTCAAGAAGTTGGGGCCGAGCTGGTCCCGGGGCGATCCTTGAACAGCGACTGCGGTATAGTCTCCGGGCGGGAGATCGCGAAGGGCGAACGCGCCGTTCGAATCGCATCGCGCGGAATAGCCGATCCGTGCGGTGGGCGTCGGGTCCGCCATCAAGATAACGATAGTTGAGTCGTCGCCTTTCTCGACCGTTCCCCGAACGCTGCCTCCGTCCTTCTTATAGATCATCTTCAGCGAGTCGCCCGCGGCAATCTCGGCCACCTGCCCCAGCACGTAGCGATTGTCCAGAAGCACTGCGGCGAGGTAGAAGCCGGCCGGCGCTCGGTTTCCGGGCCCGACCAGATACTTTCCGGCAAATCCTCGAAATTCCGGAGCGTCGATTGCCGGCTCCAGAAGGGAATAGTTTCGCGGGGTATCCAACGGCAAGAACGCCGGACCATCGGGCCCTGTATCGATGACCATAATGCCGCCGGAAAACGCTACCGCGGCAGCGGCAGGCTCAACGAGCGCCGGAGGTGTATCGCCCCAATCCCAAGTCATTCCAATCGAGATCTGCAGCGCCACGCGAAGTTCAACGTTCTCCACGTCCTCCTTTTCTACGTTGACCTCCGCGGATCCGGCCTGAGCCGGTTGTCCGCCAACAGCCCGCAGCATCCAATCGCCTTCGCGCACGGAGGGGAACGTGAAGATGCCGTCCCCATTGGTTTCGGCTGGCTCGGCTACCGGAACGTCGTGGGACCCGATCGAGGCAATTCCTCGAATCATCGATGGTATTGCTGTCTGTGATTTTACGATTGACACGATCGCATGCGCGATCGGCTTGCCGTCCGTATCGAGGACCACCCCCCGAACCCGGTGCGCCGACGCCGTTCGCAGGCGGATGTTATATCCCGTGAGATCGATGCCCTTGCTGTCGATGGGTTCGGCTTGTTCGCGGTCGATCACCGACGGGTAGTAGGTGGTTACCACCCGCTGCTCCGATTGAGGATCGGCTGTGCCCTTCGGAGAAGCAGACAAGACGAGACCGCCGCTGGGTTCGAGCTTTTCGAAGGCGAACTCCCCGTCTTCGTTGGTTATGCTGACGTCGATCGCCGTACAGTTGTCGCAATCCAAGCGGTCCAGCGCGACGACGACTCCTGGCGCGGGATCGCCGTCTGGGTCCAAGACCTTTCCGCGAAGGTTCGCCAGAGGCGTAATCTCCAGATCGACCCGCTCATCCCCGGACAAGTTGATCTGCTTCGGGAGCAAGCTGAGTGGAGAGAAGCCGGCCGAGGGCATCGCGGAGACCGTGTACTGGCCTTGCCGAAGACCATCGATGTGAAACGCGCCAGAGTCGTCGGTAACCGGCGCGCTCTGAATTTCGCAGAATGGGGGAGCCATGGACCTGTTGCATAGGAGTATCGGCACGCCGGGAACGGCGGCTTTGGTAACGCTGTTCAGGACTCGGCCGGAGAGGGTCGCGCCGGTATTCTGAGCGCACATGCGCGCAGCGAGAAACACCGTTAACAGGGGCGGGAAGAAACGTCCACCGTGCATATGGTTTATGCGGTTACTTGGCCGCTTCGGCCTTGATCTGCTGAAGCAGCGGAATGTCCTTTGCCGCCGGCGCGTCGGGCAGCGTCTTCAAATACGCCCATACGTCTGCGAGCTGCTGATCGGAGATTACTTTCGCCGAATACGACGGCATCTGGTTGATGGTCGGTGTGCGCACCAAACCAATGAAACCAGACTGTGACATCTTCATCGGGTTGAGCCGATTGCGCCCAGGCCCGTTCTGAGCAGAGAAGCCGTGGCAGCCGTAGCAGGTATAAGCGTTGAAATACTGCTTGCCTTTCGCGGCGTCGCCCTTCAACTCCGTCTGTTGCGCCATCAGCGCCACTGAGAACGCGGCCGCAATCGCAGTCATGCACAGATTGTTCATGATCGAGCTCCTCTACGCCCGGGGTTGAGTAACCACGTCGATCATTACCGGCTCACCGGCCTTGACTCGCTCGACGCCCCACTTGAACGCGGCGGCGATTTCCTTGGGATCTTCAATGGGTCCACGGCTGTCCATGCCATAAGCCTTCGCCATGGTCGCGTAGTTGATATTGGGCTCGATCAGTTTCGTTCCGATATGCGCCATGTCCGCGCCACGGTTGCGAATGCTGCACTGCTGCTCAACGAACATGACTTCCTGATGGTAGCCGCGGTTGTTGAGCATGATGCTCAACAACGGGATCTTGTGATGGACCGCGGTCCAGAGGACGCCAGGAGCGTAGTTCATATCGCCGTCGGTCTGGAAGTTCACGGTGAGCCGTCCGTACTTGCGGTTGGCGAGCGCGGCTCCGACGGCTGCGGGAGCCCCGTAGCCCATGCCGCCCGCGCCTTGCCCGCCAATGTAGTGATAGGTCTTCTTCATGTCCCATATCGTGTTGGGAAGGTTGCCGAAGAAGCCTTGCGGCGAAGCGAGCGACCAGTCTTCGTGCTCAATCAGGGGCCACAATTCTGCGGCCATGCGAGCTTGCGAAACCGGGCTCGCATCCCAGCCTAAGTTGAGACGCTCGATGGCGGCGGCTCGCGTGGCGAGGTTCGCGGCGGTGTGTTTCTTGGTGCGATCCGCGATCAGATTCTTCTTGTCGGCGGTGAGCATCTTCTGGACTTCCTCGATGATCGCGGGCAGCGATGCCTGCGCATCGGCCTCGATCACGACATCGCCGGCAGGGTAATTGCGATTGACGTTGTAGTTGTGCGTCGCGAGGAATTCCGCGCTCGAAATTGTGTAGCTCTTAGGAGGGCCGTCGGAAACCGGAGGAAGCAGGCCGCGGCCATTGGTCGAAGGCTGGAGATTCAGCGTGAAGTCGACCGGCACTGAGGTGTCGCCGTTGCCGGCGAGCGGATGGCGCGAGGGAAAGTTGATGCGCTCACCCACGCCATTGACCGATGCGCCAGTCAGCTCGGCCAGCTTCACGAGTAGCTCAATGCCTTCCTGGCTGCGAACCATCTGTCCGGCGTTGATGTGCGGATGCTGGGCGTTGACCAATCCTCTGGCGATTTCGCGGACCATCGCGAGATCTGCGCTGGGCATCTGCGGCAGCACGAGCTTGGGAACGCGCAGGCCGTTCGGCATCGGCTCCTGCTGTAGCGGAGCTTTGATGACCAGGAGAACCGGCGCCATAGGGGGCGTAATCGCGAGCCTGTAAGCTCGCATGACGGTGTCGGCGAACTGGGTGATGTTATCGGGCTGATGGTCCCATTTGACGAAGTCGCGGCACATCGCGGCCATGTCGACGGCGTCATGCGCGGGAACGGCGGAGTCGGCCGCGCCAGTCATCATCAAGATGGGAGCGCGATCGCCATAGGCGTTGTAGATCGCCATGGCGGCGTGCTGGATGCCGATGGTGCCGTGCAGCAGCGCGAGCATCGGCTTGTTCTCGATCTTGCCGTAGCCGTGCGCCATCGCCACGGCGGACTCTTCGTGGCAGCAGGTGATGATCTCCGGCATTTTGTTCTTGCCGTAGTTGATCAGCGATTCGTGCAGGCCTTCGAAGCTGGAGCCGGGGTTGAAGGCAACATACTCGATGCCCATGGCCTTGATCACGTCGACCATGTGATCGGACCCGGGATTCTCGACGACGCGGGTGACGGGTCCGGGACGGGCGTTGCCGTCTTCGCGAGCGAGGTTCGGCGCGACCCCGCCGCGTCCTCCGCGTCCGCCGTTCTGGGCCTGCGTCTGGCTGGCTTGCGCGGCGGAGGGCTGTTGGGCCTTTGCTCCAGGAACTGGCGCGACGAGAGCCGCGGCTCCCGCGGCTGCGCCACGCAGGAAATTGCGGCGATCCAAATTACTGCGATCGGAGGCGGTCTTCTTCGTCTTTGCCATTTGACGGGACTCCTTTCCCTACTTAAGCTTACGGCTCTCCGGCGCCACGGCCACCAACCTGCGGGATTATTGTATCTTAGTGGTGGAGCAGATGCTGACTATTGGCAAGTACGAGGGCTCCTTCGCTTCCCGCGCGGACGGATGGCGTCGAGCCGCGCCGCGATTGACTCTTTCGCCTTGCCCGAACTATAGTATTCTTGGTTAGTTTTACGCTCACTAAGAGCGGCCTTGCTCGTCCTGAGTATTTAACATGATCAAAGTTGAAGGCCTTACGAAGCGATACGCACGCAACGTCGCGGTCGATCATATCTCCTTCCAAGTGGAAAAGGGGCAGATCGTAGGATTCCTGGGTCCCAATGGCGCGGGCAAAACCACGACCATGCGGATTCTGACCTGTTTTATGCCGCCGACCGACGGTACGGCGGAGGTCGCCGGATTCGACGTGCTCGAAAACCCGATGGAAGTGAAGAAGCGCATCGGATACTTGCCGGAGAGCCCGCCGGTTTACCCCGATATGGAAGTCATCGAGTACCTCGATTTCGTGGGCCGGATCAAGGGTGTTCCGAAGGCCAATTTGAAAAGCCGGATCGACGAGGTGATGCAGAAGTGCGCCGTCGCCGACGTCCGGAACAAGGAAATCGGAAAGCTCTCGAAAGGCTACCGGCAGCGCGTGGGTTTGGCGCAAGCGATTTTGCACAATCCCGACGTCCTGATCCTGGATGAGCCGACCGCCGGCTTGGACCCGCATCAAATCATCGATACTCGCGATCTGATCAAGGGTCTTTCCGGCGAGCACACCATCATTCTTTCCACGCACATTCTTCCTGAAGTGGAAGCAACCTGTCAGCGCGTCATCATCATCGCCAAGGGCAAGCTGGTCGCGACAGACACGGTGGAGAACCTCACCAGCCGCCTGCATGGCGCTTCGACGGTGTCCGTCGAAATCGGGCCGAGGGATGGGTCGGCGGCCGATTCGACCGTTTTCCTGGCCCAGGCGCAGCAAAAGCTTGAACAGGTTAGCGGCGTCAGCCGGGTGCTGCACAAAGAATCCAGGAACGGCAAGGAACGGTTCACCATCGAAAGCATGCAGGGCCGGGAGGTGCGTCCGGAGCTGGCCCGCGCGGTAGTCGAATCGGGCTGGAATTTGAGCGAACTTCGTTCCATCGGCTTCAGCCTGGAAGAGATCTTCTTGCAACTGACCGCCGATCACAAGCCGGAGGAGCCGCCTGCCGTGGAGGCCCCAGCCGAGCCTGTCGCGGCCGAAGCATCCCCCACGGGAGAACCAAAATGAACGTATTCACGATCTGCCGAAAGGAACTCAACACTTACTTCCGCTCCCCGATCGCCTACGGCGTGATGTTTTTCTTCGCCCTGATCGCCGGCTACTTCTTCTACGTCGCGACGGGATCGTTCGTCGCGCAAACTTACCGGAGCCAATTGATGGGTCAAAGCCAGCCCATGGACGTTAACGAGTGGGTGGTGCGCAGTCTCCTGTCGAACGTCGGGGTGATCGGATTGTTCATGTGTCCCATGATCACGATGCGTCTGTTCGCCGAAGAAAAACGGACCGGCAGCATCGAACTGCTGATGACTTCGCCGCTTAAGGAGTACGAAATCATCATCGGGAAATGGCTGGCCGCGGTGATTCTGTATGCCGCCATGTTGTGCCTGTCTTTGATCAACCTCGCGACCCTGTACCTGTACGGCAAACCCTCTTGGAAGCCGATGCTGATCGGGTATTTGGGCTTGTTGCTGCAGGGCGGCTGCATGTTGGCATTGGGAACTTTTATTTCCGCGTGCACGCGCAATCAGATTGTGGCATGCGTGGGCGGTTTCGGCGTGTTTCTGCTGCTGTGGGTGATCGGGTGGGTGTCGTCTCTCGAAAGCACCACGTTGACGCAGACGATTAGTTACTTGTCGATCGTAGACCGCGCCGATTCGTTCTCCAAAGGCGTCCTCGATAGCAAGGACGCGATCTACTTCGCAAGCATGATCTTCCTTGGCCTGTTTTTGACCGGAAGGGCCATCGAATCGGTCCGGTGGAGGGCGTAACATGCCACAGCAGAGTGAGCGTCGGCGCGCGGCGACTCTTGCCACCGCGATCTTTTACTCCCTCATCGTAGTCGCGATCCTGGTCGCGGTGAACTTCCTGGCGAACCGGTACAACAAGAGCTACGATGCCACGGCCAACAAGAAATTCACGCTCTCCGAGCAGACCGAGAAAATCGCCAAGAACCTGCAGCAGGACGTGACGATCACGTACTGGGGCCAGCCTTCCGGCTTCCAGGGGGCTCGCGATCTCCTGGATCGCTACCAGAATCTCTCCCACAAGATCGACGTGAAGTACGAGGATGTCGACAAGAATCGCACCCAGGCACTGGCCGCGGGAGTAAAGAATCCGATTCCAAACATCTTCGTCCAAGTCAGCAATAAGAAAGAAGAAGCGAAGGGACTGACGGAGGAAGATATCACGGGAGCCATCGTCCGGGCACTGAAGGGCGGGGAACGAACGGTATGCTTCACCAGCGGATCGGGCGAGCATTCGACCGACGAAACCGGCCCGGACGGCTATTCGACCGCGAAGCAACAAGCCGAGAAGAGCAATTACAAGACTGAAACCATCAAGCTGCTGCCAAAACCGGATATCCCGACGCAATGCACAATCGTGGTGGTCGGCGGGCCGAAGCACGATTACCTCGCGCCCGAAGTCGCATCGCTGAAACAATTCGTGGAGAACGGCGGGCGCGTGTTGTTCCTGCTCGACGCGCCCTTCAAGTTCGCCGCCGCGCAGGTCGACGACAACGAGATGCTGATGAACGTTCTCCAGGGATGGGGCGTCACGCCGGAGAAGGACCTCGTCTTGGATCTGAGCGGCGTCGGCCAGCTCTACGGCGTGGGGCCGGAGTTCCCGATCGTCACGAACTACGACGATCAGGCCATCGTCCGCGACATGAAGAACGTGTGGACGGGATTTTATTTGGCACGGTCGCTGGATGTCAAGAACGGCGACATGACCACGGTGGACAAGCTATTCGAGACTAGCGACGACAGCCTGGCCACGACCAATCTCTCGTCTCCCGAGATCAAAGCGTCCAAGGACGACAAGAAGGGCCCCTTCACGCTGGGAGCCGCCGGAACCTACAAAACCGGAAAGGATACCGGCAACGGACGTTTCGTCGTGGTTGGTTCGTCTGGATTCTGCGCGAACAATTTCATCGGCTTCAACGGCAATCGCGACCTTTTTTTGAACATGTTGAACTGGCTGAGCTCGGATGAAGATTTGATCTCCATCCGGCCGAAGGAGCCAACCGACAGCGAGCTCAACATGAACCAGCGCCAAGTCAGCATGATGTTCTATTCGAGCGTCTTCGGACTGCCGCTGCTGATTCTGGCATTCGGGGCCGCGGTGTGGTGGAAGCGGCGGTAGTTTTCGGGGACGGGTTGAAGAACATACGGCCATGAAGCTGACTCGCCTGATCGTTGCCGCCGCGTTGATGGCCGCCTTGGGTGGATTGCTCTGGTGGTCCAACAAATCGGAAGCCGCCAAGGAGGCGAAGCCTCCCGCCGATACCACTGCGAAGATACTATCCCTCAAGGAAGGCGATATCCGCCAGTTGGAGATTGATCACAAGGACGGTGAGCAGACCGTGATCAAGAGAGACTCTTCCAATCAGTGGCAAATTGCCGCACCCAAGCCTGTAGCGACGGATCAGGGCTCGGTGGGCACCGTATCGACCGCGGTTTCCTCAATCTCCTCCGACCGCGTGGTCGATCCGAATGCCACTGATCTTGCCTCGTACGGTTTGATGCCCGCGGATCTGACGGTCAAAATCGGAACAGCGGATGGCAAGACCACGACGCTGCTTGTCGGGGACGAGGCGCCTTCGGGCTCCGTCTACGCCAAGGTCGAAGGCGATCCCCGGCTGTTCACGATGAGCAAATCGGTCAAGGATAGCCTCGATAAGAGCACCAAGGATCTCCGCGACAAACGCCTTCTGACCTTCGACAGCAATACCGTCACGCGCGTCGAGTTGAACATCGCCGGGCAACCCCCGATCGAATTCGGCCGCTCCGGTCCGAATCAATGGCAGATCCTCAAGCCCAAGGTTATGCGGGCCGATAGCACGCAACTCGAGGATTTCGTAGGCCGCTTGCACGAAGCCGAAATGGATCCGATGCTCTCCGATGAGGATGAGAAAAAGTACACCATGGCTTACGCTTCGGCTCCATCAGCCGCGACCGTCACGATCACCAGCTCCAGCGGCGAGCAGAAGCTGGAGGTGCACAAGTCCAAGGACGACTATTACGCTAAATCGAGCGTGGTGGAAGGCGTCTACAAACTCACCGCCGCCGATCTCACCAGTTTCTTCAACAAGAAGCTCGACGATTTCCGCAACAAGAAGATTTTCGATTTCGGCTTCAACGATCCCAACCGCGTCGAGATCAAGGACGGAGCGAAAACGGTCTCTGTTGAGAAGATGGGAGAAAATTGGGTTTCCGGCGGAAAGACGATGGACACCACCTCGGTGCAATCGCTGATCGACCGGCTGCGCGATCTTTCAGCCTCCAAGTTTGTCGATACCGGATTCGGAACGCCCGTGATCGACCTGACAGTGGTCTCCGATTCGGGCAAGCGCACGGAAAAAGTGCAGATCGCCCCTTCGGGCAAGGACTTCCTGGCTAAGAGGGAAAACGATCCTACGCTCTATCAATTGGACGCCTCCGCGGTGCAGGATCTGCGTTCCTCCGTGGGCGACGTGAGGGAGCAGCCGCCCCAGACGAAGAAGAAGTAGGCGTGCCTCTCGGCCTGCTGACGGACCTTTACCAGCTTACCATGGCGGCGGGCTTCTTCGAGGCCGGTCTGACGAGGCATCGGGCAGCCTTCGAACTGTTCGTCCGAAGGCTTCCTTACAACCGCAACTTCATTCTTGCGGCGGGATTGGCGCAGGCGACCGAATACCTGCTCGATCTGCGATTCACGGCGGAAGAAATCGATTATCTTCGCGGTTTGCCGCAGTTTCGCGGCGCTTCTGGGGACTTCTTCGAGATGCTGGCGGGGCTCCGGTTTACGGGAGACCTGTTCGCCGTTCCGGAAGGCACACCCATGTTCGCGGGAGAGCCGTTTCTCACGGTTCGCGCTCCGCTGATCGAAGCGCAGTTGGCTGAAACGTACCTGCTCGCCACGATCGGATTTCAATCTTTGATCGCGACTAAAGCCGCGCGGGTGGTCAAAGCGGCTCTCGGCCGGGAGGTGGTGGAGTTCGGCACCCGGCGCGCGCATTCTCCTGAAGCGGGCGTGCTCGCCGGCCGAGCCGCGTATATCGGCGGGTGTGCCGGCACCAGCAACGCGCAAGCAGGATTGCGATTCGGAATCCCCGTGTTCGGGACGGCCGCGCACTCCTGGACCATGTCGTTTCCCACGGA
>JASHRP010000635.1 GCA_030037375.1 Bryobacteraceae bacterium
GCACTGTGCCCCGATTCATGACGAGGATGGCCGGATTATTCGTTGGGTTTTCACCGGCACTGACATTCAACAGCTCAAGGAGACTGAGGAAAAGCTGCGCCAGAGCGAAAGCGACCTCCGGCAGATTTTGGATATCGCTCCGCAGCACGTCTACGTCCTTGGATCTGATCCGGCCAGCATGCGGCTTTATGCGAATCAGGCGGCGCTCGATTACTTCGGCTTGACCCATGAGGAATGGCGGACCCGCGACATGCGGGAACTTTTTCATCCGGACGATTGGGAGCGCGCACGCGGCGGGACGCTGAGCCAGGTCGCGGACGGACTGCCGCACGGAGTCGAAATCCGTTTACGCGGAAAGGACGGGACCTATCGCTGGTTTCTGTCCCGCCGGAGCGCATTGCGGGACGAGCAGGGGAACCTTAGCCGTTGGTACGTAGCCGCCACCGACATCAATGACCGCAAGCTGGCCGAGCAAAAGCTCCAGCACGAGAACGTCGCGCTGCGCGAGGAAATCGACAAAGCATCGATGTTCGAGGAGATCGTGGGAGCTTCGACGCCGCTGAAGCAGGTGCTCTCCCGTGTCTCCAAAGTCGCACCCACTGATTCCAGCGTTCTGATCACCGGCGAGACCGGCACGGGCAAAGAGCTGGTGGCTCGGGCGATTCACCGGCGGTCGGAGCGATCCGCTCACTCCTTTGTGAGCGTGAATTGCGCGGTGATCCCGCGCGATCTCATCGCATCGGAATTATTCGGCCATGAAAAGGGAGCGTTCACCGGAGCAACGCAGCGCCGCTTAGGACGGTTTGAGCTGGCAGACGGAGGCACCATCTTCCTCGATGAAGTTGGAGAACTCCCGGCGGAAACTCAAGTCGCTCTTTTGCGCGTGCTTCAGGAACGCGAATTTGAGCGTATCGGAGGGACTATGAAGATTCGCGCCGACGTGCGGGTGATCGCGGCCACCAATCGGGATCTGGAGGCTGCCATCGCCGCCGGCGCCTTTAGGAGCGACCTGTATTATCGGCTCAACGTGTTTCCCGTTGAGATGCCCACTTTGCGAGAGCGAAGAGAAGACATTCCCTTGCTCGTCACCTATTTTCTGAACCGGTACGCACGGAAAGCGGGCAGGCATTTTATGGCGGTCGACAAAAAGAGCCTCGATCTGCTGCAATCGTACTCCTGGCCCGGTAATATTCGGGAATTGCAGAACGTTATTGAGCGATCGGTTATTGTCAGTGAGTCACAGACATTTTCGGTGGATGAGAGCTGGCTTTCCCGGCGGCCTTCAGGCAACGTTGTGGACGCCCCGCCGAGCCTCTTTGGCCGGACCGCTGCTCAGGATGAAAAGGCCATCATTGAGGTTGCCTTGCGGGAATGCGGAGGACGAGTGTACGGGCCATCAGGCGCCGCTGCCAAGCTCGGCATACCGCGAACCACGCTGGAATCGAAGATCAAGGCATTGAAGATCAACAAGAACAGCTTCAAGCGCAGGTAGCCGATCTTGGGGTACACTCGTCAATCGCGCTCGTCAATTGACGAGATTCGCCAATTCAAGAAGTCGTCAAACCTTTTCGTTTCAGTCACTTCCACTTGGCCATTGGCCTGCTTTTCTCAAGCCAAGGAATAGAATTGCTAAGAATTCAAAGGAAGGTGAACGGGGACATTGTCTTTACCCTGAGTGGCCGGATCGACAAAGAGGAAATTGCCGAGCTGGAGGCGCTTATCGGGGCGGAAGGGAAAGATCGCCCCATCATTCTTGACCTCAAGGATATGACGTTGACCGGTCAGGACGGTATCGATTTTCTCGCTCGGTGCGAAGAGAATGGTATTGCGCTAATGAATTGCGATCCATACGTCCGCGAGTGGATCACGAGACAAAGAACCGGAACGTAAGCGCGCGCTGATTTTCGAATCTGAAAAAAACGCGGAAACATCTCGCATTCATAAAGGAGTAAGGTTATGGTCACTTTAGATTTGATCGGCTCAAGTCCCAAGTTCCGGGCATTGATGACAGAGATGGAGAGGGTGGCGCCTGTGGACTCCGCGGTCCTCATCCAGGGCGAGACCGGCACGGGGAAGGAAGTGATTGCGAGAGCCATTCATGAGGCTAGCCCTCGCCGTAACCAGCGTTTTGTAGCCCTGAACTGCGCGGCCATTCCGAGCGCGTTGTTGGAGAGCGAACTGTTCGGCCACGATAGAGGCGCGTTCACCGGCGCATGCACGCAAACCAAGGGGCGATTTCAGATGGCGGATGGGGGCACGCTCTTTCTAGATGAAATTGGCGACATGCCGTTGGAACTTCAGCCCAAGCTCCTACGAGCTTTGCAAGAGCGTGAGTTCGAGCGTTTGGGTAGCGCCCAGACCATCCGGGTCGACGTGCGGGTGGTGGCGGCGACCAACCAGGATCTCGAGCAACTGGTGGCCAAGAAGTTGTTTCGAGCGGACCTGTTCTACCGGTTGAACGTCATCCCACTGAGCCTGCCACCGTTGCGTGAGCGCGTACAGGACATCCCGCTGCTGACAGAGTTCTTTGTAGCGAAATTTGCCGCGCGCCTCAACAAGCGCATCGATTCGATTCCCGATGAAGTGATGGGGGTACTCAAAGCGCACGACTGGCCAGGTAATATTCGCGAACTTCAGAATTTCGTCGAGCGCGCGGTGCTTTTTTCGCCCGGGCCGGCGCTGCGCCTGCCGTTGGACCTCACTCAGACCATGACGCAGACGGTGACGCAGCGCTCGGAGAGCGCTGCACGCACGCTTGCCGACGCCGATCGGGAGCACATCCTCGAAACACTGAAGCAGACCGACTGGCTGATCGGAGGGCAGGACGGGGCGGCTAATCGGCTTGGACTGCCGCGAACCACGCTGATTTATAAGATGCGGAAGCTTGGGATTGAAATACGCCGGTCCTCAAGGTCGCGCGCCCTTCGGCAGTCTCCGGATGAACGATGCCGTGCCGCCGTGAACTGTTGAGGAGGAGGATAGCCCCATGCGCAATGACCTCGCGCCCGGAAAGGTTTTTCCTGACTATCAATTGCCCGATCACACGGGTACGCCACGCAGGCTCAGCGAACTTCAGGGCGCCGATCCCCTGATTCTGACGCTTGCGCGCGGCCATTACTGCCCGAAAGAACACCAGCAGCATCTGGATCTTGCAGCGTTCTATCCGAAGATCGCCGTGGCGTACACGCAGATTGCCACGATCTCCACCGATGACCACCACACCCTTCAGGAGTTCCGCGCGTCGGTTGGAGCCCAGTGGACCTTCCTCTCCGACGCCGAACGAACGGTTCAAAAGGATCTCGACATCGCGGAGTATACCGACCCGGAGCATAATCCGATGATTCCGCACACGCTCGTGCTCAAACCGGGGCTCATCATCCACAGCATCTATAACGGCTATTGGTTCTGGGGCCGCCCTTCTGTCAGCGACCTCTGGCACGACCTGCGCGCCGTGACGAGCGAGATTCGTCCCGACTGGGATTTGAGCGCGCCGGGAGTCCGCGAGGCTTGGAATGCGGGCGACTTGTCGGCCTTCCATGGATGGAACAAAAGCGCAAAAGCGGTTTGACCCAGGATGTGAACCAGGATCTCCGCCTCTGGTCCGCCCTGGCTTGCGGTGAGCCTGCGGAAAACGGGCGATCAGAGGTCAACTTCGACGTCGCCAGATGGTGTCGAGCAGCAGATCAGCAAGTTGCCCGTGGCCGGGGGCTGCAGCGGATCGGTCTCGTAGCGGACTGTCCCTCCGATCAATCCGCACTCGCAGGTGTGGCAGACCCCTGTACGGCACGACCACTGTACTGGAACGTCGCAAGCTTCGGCGAGTTCAAGCAAACTGGAGAACCGTGGACTCCACGGAACCGTGAGCCCGCTTCGTACAAATGAAATCTGCGGTCCGGCGCCGGGTTCTCCCGCGGGAGGATGAACCGGCGGATGGGACGTTGGCGCAATTCCTGGCGTGATCGATTCTGCCGGCCCAAACACCTCCAGGTGAATTCGTGCGGAATCGGCGCCCCATGTTTTTAAACTCTGGGGCAGTTGTTTAAGGAAAGAGGGCGGGCCGCACAAGTAGAAGTCCGCATCGCGGGTTACACCGAGCCCATCGAGCAGCGGCGTGTCCACGTGTCCAACCGAGTCGTAATCGACACCGCGTTTATCGTTTGCATCGGGCTTACTGTAGACAATATGGCTTCGACCGTTTACGAGTGTTTGCATGAGTCCACGCGACTCTGTTGCAAACGGGTGCTCCGCGCGGTTACGCGCTCCGTAGATCCACCAGACCGAGCGCCGTGATGACGCCGAAGCCAGTGAGTGCAACATGGCGAGTACGGGGGTTGCCCCGATGCCGGCGCTGAGCAAGACGACTGGTCCATCGCCGCATTTCAACGTGAAACCGCCCCGAGGCGCGCTGGCCTCTAAGATATCGCCAGCGTGCACGTGGTCGTGAAGGTACGAGCTGACAACCCCTTTCGCCTCGCGTTTCACGCTTACGCGATAACTTTTGGCGCACTGCATCCCCGACATCGAGTAATTCCGTAGCAGCATCGGGCCGCGCGGTGTTGTCCGCAACTGTAAAACCAGGAACTGCCCCGGCAGACCTACAGGCAGAGGCGCCCCGTCCGTTGGTTCGAGGGACAACGAGACCACATTGGCAGTCTCCCGGTCCAATCGCGCGACGCGCATCGGTCGAAAGCCGGGCCAAGCCGGCGGCGGCCCACTTGAGGCTTTGAGCCCAGGATTTCCTGCATCCGGAGCCCGCTGCTCTGCAATTGCCTTTAGCGACGTTTTCCAGCCCGGGCTGAGCGCCGGCACTCGCAACGAGCGTTCGAGTTGTTCGCGCGAGGGATTTGGCAAATACAGCAGCGCATCGATGTTTGCCACGGTGATGCGTTCGGGGTCATCCGCGACCTTCACGATTTCGTCGCCAGCGCCGACTTCGCCTTCCTCCAACACACGAAAGTAGAAGCCAGGCCGGTGGTGCGACACGAGCAGAGCGGCCATCGCCGGCTCTGCCATTCTGATACCTATGCGATAGCAGGTGACGCGCGGCTGAGTGACCTCGAAGAGCGCGGTTCCAATGCGGTATCGATCGCCGATCGCAACCTCATCATCGGCTAAGCCGTCGACCGTGAAGTTTTCACCGAACTGTCCGAGCGAAAAATTGTTTCGACCGAGTTGACGCTCCCAGTAGCGGTAAGCGTCCATTTGGTAAACCATCACCGCCCGGTTTTCGCCGCCATGTCCGGCGAGATCCCCCTGTCCATCGCCGTCCAGATTGAGACGGCGCGCTGCGATCCTGCCCTGCACCGGTTGCTTCCAAATCGCGGTGTGGACCTTCTCGCCCCTCCACATGACGTCACGAGGAAGCCCGACATTAACCGACAGAAGCCGCGCCATCAGGTGCCCCCCTGGAATGCATTGGCTGGCAGATCTGATTCCACGCGTTTCGCTCGCAGTATCTCAAAGATACGCAGGGACTTGAATTTGAAAAGTCGGATCGCGTCGGCCCGCCGAGTCGGCCCGCGAACAAATAGCCCCCACGGTCCTCGCTGCGTCTTTCGTTTCTACACCTCAGCTATGGTCTGCGACATGCGTGTACCCGTGCATGATGGCCGAACAGAGCCTTGCGTCCTGGTCTGGCTTGGATACCAAAACGAGGGACAACGAACATGAAAATACCGACGATTCTAACGTCGCGTGATCGACTCGGCAACACTGGCCGCAAGACCGGCTTCTGGCTGGAGTGATTCGCGGCGCCGATCTCGTCGCTCGTGGCTCCGAAGGCTGCCTAGCCGCTCGGAGACTCGGCGGATAGTTGGGAGCAACCGCCATGACGGCACACACCGAACGGATGAAGGAGGAGGCATCATGCTTAATCCCATTGACTTCAAGGGAATCATAGCCGCTGCCGAGCGGCAGGCGGAAGCGATCGGCCGGCCAATCAGCATCGCGGTCGTTTGTGTGGTCCTGTTCACCGGTTCAGTGCTCCAAGGTCAACAAGTCCAGTTCCAAGGCAGCGTTCCGACGGGCGTAGCGTCTGCTACTCCGCTGTCGCTGACAATGCGTGACGCGATCGATCGCGGCCTGCGAACCAACCTCGGCCTGCTTCTCAGCGGACAGGCGAACGAAGGCGCGCGAGGCGCGCGGCTGCAGTCCCTTAGCGCGCTCCTGCCGCAAGCGACCGCGGAAGTAAGCGAGAACGCCGAGCAAATAGATCTGAAAACCCGCGGCATAAATTTTCATCTTCCCGGCGGCTTTTCTACTCCAACGGTCGTCGGTCCGTTTGATTATATCGATGCCCGCGCCTACGCCTCCTTCAGCGTCTTCGATTACAGCCTCCGTAAGAGCTATCGCGCGGCCCAAGAGAACGAGCGTGCCGCTCAACTGTCGTTCAAAGACGCGCATGATTTGGTGGTGCAGGCGGTGGCCAACGCCTACCTGCTGGTGATTGCCGGCTCTTCCCGGGTGCAAGCCTTACGGGCGCAGGTGGAAACCGACCAAGCTATCTACGACCGGACCACCGACCAGAAACGCGCCGGCACCACGGCGGCGATCGACGTACTTCGCGCTCAGGTGCAGCTTGAGCAGGAACAACAGCAACTGATCGCGCAGCAAAATCAGGTCGCAAAAGACAAGCTCGCTTTGGGGCGAGTGATCGGCCTGCCGGCGGGCCAGCAATTTACGATCGCCGATACCGAACCTTACTCGCCCTTGGCCGCGATGACTCCGGATCAGGCTCTCCGCTCGGCTTACGAACAGCGCGCGGACTTACAGAGCGCCGAAGCCTCGGTGCGCGCAGCCGAGAACTCTGTAAAGGCCGCTCACGCCGAGCGCTATCCCAGCTTGGGTGTTGCCGCGGATTACGGCGATGTCGGGACCACGTTCAACAGTTCCAATGGAACGTTCACGTTTCAAGCGTTTGCGAAAGTAAATGTTTTCGACGGCGGCCGAATCAGCGGCGACGTCATTCAAGCCCAGGCGGTTGTGAAGCAGCGCCAGGATGAACTAGCCGATCTTCGTGGCCAGATCGATTATCAAGTCCGGGCGGCTTTGCTCGACATCCAGTCGGCCGCGGATCAGGTCGCTGTCGCCAGGAGCAATCTTGACCTCGCGAACCAGACCCTAACGCAGGCGCGGGACCGCTTCACCTCCGGAGTCACCGACACCATTGAGGTGGTGCAGGCCCAGGGATCTGTTGCCGTAGCTAACGATAACTTGATCTCCGCGTTGTATGCCCACAACTTGTCGAAAGTTGAACTTGCGCGCGCCCTGGGCTCTACCGAGGAACGCATTCAGAAATTCATGGAGGTGAAGTAGCCATGGCTGATGTCACAACAGCAGAAAGACCGCCCGCAAGCACCCAGCCAAGCGATTCCTTACGCCCCAAGGCGCCACGCAGGGGGCTTAAAAGGCTAGTTCGCGCGATCGTGTTCCTAGTCGCCTTGGCCGCGGTAGCCGCCGGCTCCGTTTACGCCTGGAAATACTTCAGCGCGTACGAATCCACCGATGACGCTCAAGTGGATGGGAACATCAACGCCATCAGCGCACGGATCAACGGCTACGTTTTGGATGTGCCGGTCGACAATGAGCGCTACGTGAAAGCCGGCGATGTGCTGGCGCGTCTCGATCCCAAGGACTACACCGTCGCGCTCGCTCAAGCCGAGGCGGACTTGGCCGCAGCGGAGGCGAACCTCCAAAGCTCTCGGACCGATGTGCCCGTTATATCGACCACTACCAGCAGCGTGTTGACCTCGGCGCGTTCCGGCAAAGTGGACGCTGAAGCGGCTTTGGCGGGGGCGCAGCGCCAATTGAGCGCGGCCCGATCCCGTCTGGTGACTGCGCAGGCCAATGTACGCGAAGCCGAGGCAACGTACAAAAGGATTGCGGACGACGTGGTCCGGTACAAAATGCTGCTGGACAAGGATGAAATTGCCCAGCAGATCTACGATACGGCGCTGAATACAGCCAATGCCGCGAAAGCGACCGTAGAGGCACGCCAGGCAACGGTCGCCGAGGCCGAAGATAACATCCGTGTCGCGCAGAGCGCCGTGGACCAGGCCAATGCCCGCATGGCCCAGGCGGATGCCGCGATCGACGCCGCGCTAACCGCGCCGCAACAAGTAGCCATCAGTCAGGCGCGCGCTAACACGTCTCAAGCGCAGGTGCTTCAAAAACGCGCGGTCGTCGATCAAGCCCGGCTGAATCTCAGCTATTGCACGATTGTCGCGCCGGTAAGCGGCATCGTTGAGAAAAAGAGCGTCGAGGTGGGAAGCAATGTCTCACCGGGCCAGGAGTTGATGGCGGTTGTGCCCTTGGACGACATCTGGGTCACGGCGGATTTCAAGGAAGCCCAGTTACGCCACATGAAAGCGGGCCAGCGAGTCACGTTTAGCGTGGATGCCTACGGCCGTGAATACACAGGCAGGGTCACCGGTATCGGTGGTGCGAGTGGTTCGCTGCTCAGCTTGCTACCGCCGGAAAATGCCACGGGAAATTTCGTGAAGGTAGTGCAGCGCCTGCCGGTCCGGATCGATATCGATCCCGGGCAAAACGAGGACCACCGTTTGAGACCCGGTATGTCAGTGGAGCCGAACGTGTATGTCCGATAGCGGCGACGTAGTTTCGGCTCCGCCTATAATCCCGGAAATCTGGCGGCCGAAATACAATCCCTGGCTCATAGGCGTGGTGGTGGCCATGGCCGCGTTTATGGAGGTGCTCGACACCAGCATCGCCAACGTGGCTTTGCCCTATATGGCGGGGGGCCTCGGCTCCAGCAACGATGAGAGCACTTGGGTGCTCACGTCGTATTTGGTCTCAAACGCCATCGTCCTTCCGATCAGCGGTTGGCTGGCCAGCCTCTTCGGCCGAAAACGCTTCTTCATTTTCTGCATTTTCATATTTACATTGGCCTCGGTCCTCTGCGGCAGCGCTACCAGCCTGAGCATGCTGCTCCTCTTTCGCGTTATCCAGGGCGCGGGCGGCGGCGGACTCCAGCCCATGGCGCAGGCGATCCTCGCGGATACGTTTCCGCCGGAGAAGCGCGGCCTCGCTTTTGCGCTCTACGGAGTCACAGCCATCATGGCGCCCACCATCGGACCGACATTGGGCGGCTGGATTACCGACAACTATTCGTGGCGCTGGATCTTCTTCATCAACCTGCCGGTAGGAATTCTGGCGGTATTGCTCGTCATGCGCCTGGTGGAAGATCCGCCGTTCCTGCGTCGAACGAAGACGGCAGGGGTCAGCGTTGACTATATTGGCATCTCGCTGCTCACTTTGGGCGTTGGGGCGCTTCAAGTGGTACTGGATAAAGGGCAGGAAGACGACTGGTTCGGTTCCCCGTTTATCACCCGCCTGGTAATCGTCTCGGTTGTGTGTCTGATTGGCCTGGTGATCTGGGAGTGGCGTCATAAGACGCCCATCATCGACGTTCATCTGTTCAAGAACTTCAACTTCGCCACTGCAAACGTCATGATGTTCATTTTCGGCGTTCTGCTCTTCGGCGCCCTGGTGACGATGCCGCAGTTCCTCCAGACTGTGCTGGGATACACGGCGGAAAATGCCGGGCTGGTTCTGTCGGGAGGCGGCCTTGTCGTCCTTCTGGAGATGCCTATCGTGGGCAGGCTTGCCGGGAAATACCCGGCCAAATACATCATCGCCGCAGGCTGGCTGGCGCTGGCAGTGGGGATGTATGTCTCCACTGTGCAGCTCGACACATTGATCAGTTTCCGGTCGGCTACGATACTGCGGTGCATACAATCAGTCGGGCTCGGCCTTCTGTTCGTTCCGGTGACCATGGCGGGCTACATCGGGATGCCCGCCGAAAAAGCCAATAGCGTGGCCGGCATCATCAATTTCATGCGCAATATCGGCAGCAGCGTGGGAACCTCCATGGTTACGACGTTGCTGGCGCGGCGGGCGCAAGTTCACCAGGTGGTGCTGTCGCAGCACACCACGCGGTTCGATCTGTCGCTTCAGAACCAGGCCAAAGCTTTGAGCACGCGATTGGTTCACTCCGGCGCCAGCGTCGCCGACGCCTCCAGACGGGCATTTGGTCTGCTCTACCGAGCCATGGGAAGACAAGCAGAGACGCTCGCTTACATCGATATTTTCCTGGTGCTCACTCTCGCGGGGAGCATAATGTTTCTGGTCTCCTTCATCGTTCGCAGGAACGACCCCAAGGCCGGTGGCGTGGCTGTAGGTTAAGCCCAGGGTGCGATCCGGTGAGTTGTTCGTGACCAAAGTCATTACAATCTCGCGAACACGCAGCCCAGCAGGGTCGGCAGCGCGGCGGTCCCGTCGGATCACCGACTCAGATTGTGGACACGTCAGTGTCGACCGGCACGGGAGGCTATGGGCTTTCAGTGGCTTAGCGACGGCCACTCCATTGCCTCCACCCTGGTGCAAGCAACTCTGCCGGAATGGCGAGGAGTCGCCGAAGACAGGCGGCAGCCCCGGCGGCCGGCCGCGTAGCGCGGGCGGAACTTGAGTTACGGACCGGACGAACTCCAGGAAAGTGACGTTTTATGCATCCCAGCTTCATCCCAGCGTTTCTCCTCGCCGGCCTCTTTCCGAGTGCGACGAACATATTCGCTCCTGCGTCTACTCCGGCCCAGTCGATTTTTGACCTTTCTCTCTTCGTCCTGGAGGTTACCGCTGCGGTATTCGTGGTGGTTTTCAGCTTGCTTGCCTATTCGGTTGTGAAATTCAGGAAAAGGAGCGCCACCGAGGGTCGCGAACCCGCGCAGGTTTACGGCAGCACCCAACTGGAACTGGCGTGGACGGTCATTCCGGTTCTCATTGTGGTGACGCTGTTTCTCGCCTCTGCGCGCGTTATTGCAAGCGTTCAGAACGCCCCTAAGCCTGACAACGCCATTGAAGTTACGGTCATCGGGCACCAGTTCTGGTGGGAATATCGATATCCCTCGCTCAAGGTGGTGACGGCGAACGAACTGCACATTCCCGTAAGCGACCCGGCGCATCCAACCCCCACCTTTCTTACTCTGCTTTCCGCGGACACAGATCACAGCTTCTGGGTGCCGCGCCTGGCCGGTAAGACGGACCTGATACCGAATCACCCCAATAGCACCTGGGTGGATCCGCATGAGACCGGGCTTTTTCTCGGGCAGTGTGCCCAGTACTGCGGGGTCCAGCACGCCATGATGCTGTTGCGCGTTTATGTGCAGACGCGGGATGATTTCGACCGCTGGGTTCGGGAACAGAGTCTTCCGCCGCAGTCGACCGGCGCTATCTCGGAAGGGCAGAAGATCTTCGAGCGGACCGCCTGTATCAACTGCCACACCGTGGCCGGCACCGCCGCAAACGGAGTTTTCGGCCCCGACCTTACTCACCTGATGAGCCGCGACACGATTGCCGCTGGCGTGGTGGCCAATACACCGGCGAACCTGCGGCGCTGGATTCAGGATCCGGATTCCATCAAACCGGGATCGAAAATGCCGGCCATGGGGTTGAGCGATCCCGAACTCGATGCCGTGACCCAATATTTGGAGACTCTTCGCTGATGTCGACCCAAACCATCGCACTTCCTGAAATCGGCTCGGCTCGGCGCCCTTTTGTTGAGCAACTTCATCAATGGGTGACTACCGTCGATCACAAACGCCTCGGCCTCCTCTACATCTTTTATGCGTTGGTGTTTCTGGTAATCGGGGGGGGTGAGGCGACGATCATGCGGATCCAACTTATCCGTCCGCTGAATAATTTCGTCTCGCCCGAGGTGTTCAACCGGATGTTCACCATGCATGGGACGACCATGATTTTCTTCGTGGCCATGCCGCTGGTATTTGGATTTGCGAATTATCTGGTTCCCCTGATGGTCGGCGCGCGCGATATGGCGTTTCCGCGCCTGAACGCTTTCAGCTTCTGGATGACGGCCTTCGGAGGGCTTCTGCTCTATTTCAGTTTCGTCGG
>JASHRP010000636.1 GCA_030037375.1 Bryobacteraceae bacterium
CTCGACCGATGGTCGCTGAGAGCGGCGCGTCGGGTGCTAACGGTGAGCGGGCCGTTTCGCGATGAACTGGTCGCGCATGGGGTGAAGCGGGAGCGAATCGAGATCGTGCATAACGCGATTTCTCCGGAGTGGGGAAGAGCGGCGGTCGATGCAGAGGCGCTGCGGCGGGAGTGGGGGATCGCGGAGGGGCGGCGCCTTGTGATCGCGGTTGGAAGGCTCTCGCGGGAGAAGGATCATGTGACGCTGTTGCGGGCGATGGCAGCTTTGCCGGAGCGCGAGGCGTGGCATTTGGTGATTGTGGGCGAGGGGCCGGAGCGGGGACGAATCGAGCAGGAGATCGCGAGGCTGAAGCTGACGCGGTCAGTGACGATGACCGGGCAGCAGGATTCAACGGAGCGGTTCTACGCGATTGCCGAAATCGCGGTGTTGCCATCGGTGACTGAGGGATCGTCGAATGCGTTGCTGGAGGCGATGGCGGCGGGGGCGCCGGTAGTGGCGACGGCGGTGGGAGGGACGCCGGAGATCGTCACGAACGAAGAAAGCGCGCTGCTGGTAAAGGCGGGCGATGAGGCGGGGATGAGCTTGGCGATCGGGCGGTTGGTTCGCGATGAGGCGCTGGGCAAACGGCTGGCAGAACGCGCGAGGGAGTTGATCCGGTCGAGGCATGCTCCTGAAGCGCGGGCGAGGAGATTGGCTGCGATTTACCGGGAGGTCGCCGGAGGGTGAGATAGAATCGAACAAAACGGCTCCGTTATGTTTCGGTTTGGGATATTCACCCAGGAGCAATATCTAAAGCTCGGGCGGGAGAAGCGGGGGTGCGCGCCGCCCATCGCGTACAGCCTGCTGGACGCCGGCGATCGACCGAGCGCCGATCAGGTTCGCGCGTTCGAAGACATCAGCTTCTCGATGCGGACTTCGAACGGAACTTTCCGGACGACGTTTCGGGACCGGTTCCGGGAGGTCGACGGGGCGGCGCTGCGGTGGATGCTGAAGCTTTTTGCGCCGGAGGCCGAGATTCGCGTGGAGGATCGCGCGGTCTCGCACGGGCTGACTTCGAAGGAGTGGGCGGAGCGGGTTTTTCAGGCTTTCCCGAACGCTTGGTTCGAAGCGTCTGACGTGCTGCTGGAGTTGTACGAGATCTCGCGCGGAGGAGTCGCGTATATTCTGGAGCCGAGCGGGCGGGCGATTCAATACGTTAAGCCGCCGTTTGTGGTGTCGTTAGTGGATCAAGCGGAGCCGAGGCGGTATCCGGTGAATTGGCTGGTGGCTCGGAGGGCGAAGCGGCGATTTGAAGAGTTGAAGCTGGGAACGGAATGGATGGCGGCGGCTGAGCGGCAGGGATGGCAGGCACGCAAGATTCCGTTTGTGCATCCCGAGGCGCGGGAGCTGGCTCGCAGGAATTCGAGGTTCGAGATGCGCGTTCGGAGCGTGTTCGATATCACGGCGGAGGGTAGCGACGTGATTCGGACGATGAATATATTGAACAGCTCTTATTTTTCGGAACAGAAGCTTGTGGAGGGAGTGGACGCGATCTTCAAGAGCGTGCGCCTGGGCGGGCTGTGGATCGCGGGGCGGACCCTCGAAGAGGATTTGAGCAATCACGTTTCGCTGCTGCTGCGAGGGGATCGCGCGTGGGAGGTTGTGGAACGCATCGGGCAGGGATGGGAACTGGAGAGGCTCGCGCTCGGCGCCCTATGAGCGGATTTTCCATCGTGCTGGTGAGCGATACGTATCCGCCGGTGATCGGCGGATCGGAGATGGAGGCGCAGAGGATATCGGCGGAGTTGATCCGGCGCGGGCATCGAGTGACGGTGTTGACGTCGGGAGGTGCGCCAATGCCGCCGGTGCGGGAGTGGGTTGATCCAGAAGGCGTGCCGGTGAAGATTTTGACTCGCTCCGCGCGGGGATTGACGAAGAATTTTTTGTTCGCGTGGCGAGTGGCGCGGGAGCTTTGGCGCGAGAGGCGCAATTATCAGATTGTCTATTTCCTGATGCAGGGTTTGCATCTTGCGGCGGGGCTGCCGGTGGCGCGAGCGGCGAGCAAGGCGATCGTAATGAAGTTCGGGGGCAGCGGCGTGATTTCGGCGATGCGGAGGTCGTACACGGGGAGGATTGAACTCGCTTGGCTGCGCAAGTGGGCGGCGCGATTGATGGTGCTGAATGACGGGATGATGCAGGAGGCTGCGGATTACGGATTTCCGGCTGACCAGATGTTGTGGATGCCGAATCCGGTCAACACCGATGAATTTTGTACGGCGACGCCGGAGGAGATGGCTGAGCTGCGGCGGCAGTTGGGTGTTTCGGACCGCGCGTGCGTGGTGATTTACGTGGGGCGATTGGCTCGCGAGAAGGGGCTTCCGGCGTTGTTACGCGGATTCGCGATTGCGGCGGCGGACGCGCCTGATGCGATGCTGGCGCTTGTCGGCGATGGAGCGATGCGAGCGGAGTTGGAGGGGCTGGCTCGGCAATTGGGGCTTGGCGCGCGGGTTCGATTTGTCGGACGAGTTGAAAGCCGGGAGGTTCCGAAGTGGCTGCGGGCGAGCGATGTGTTCGCGCTGACATCGCCGAGCGAAGGGTTTTCGTGCGCGCTGGCGGAGGCGATGTCGGCGGGTCTGGCGTCGGTAACGACGCGGATTCCGGCGAACGAGCAATTGGTCGAGTGCGGCGTGGAAGGCTTGGCGGTCCCGGTGGACGATGAAGCGGAGATCGCACGAGCGCTGTCGCAATTGTTTCGGGATGCGGCGATGCGGGAGCGGATGGGATTGGCGGCGCGGAAGCGGATCGTCGAGAATTTTTCGACGGCGAAGGTTGCGGACCGGTATGAAGAGCTGTTCGCCGAGACGATGCGAGCCGCGCCGTGACGGGCAGGATCAGGGCGCTGTGCGTGTTCACGAGATTGCTCGGCAACAGTGGAATGACGGACGCGCTGATGAGGGCGCTGGATCGAGTTCCGGGGATTGATCCGGTGTATGTGACACCGGGGCCGGAGGATTATCGAACGTATCGAGCGCCGTGGTGGGCGCGATTGACCGATCCGTGGGAGGCGGAGTGGGTCGCGCGGAGGAAGGTCCGCCGGGAGGGCGCGGGCGAGTTCGACGTTCTGTGGGTTCATGGGTGGGAGAATGTGGTGGCGTTTAAGGAGCTTGCTCGGCGGATGCCGGCGGCCGCGGCGATGGATTCGACGCCGGCGACCATGGACCGGCAGTTACGGTTGCGGGGAGTGGGCGGATGGAAACGCGGCTTGTCGCACTACGCGCATCATCGTGCGTTTGGCTCGGCCGCGGCGGAGTTCGATTATTTTTTGCCGAAGAGCTCCGATGGCGCGAGGGCGCTGGAGCAGGAATACGGCGTAGATCCGGGACGCTGCTTCGTGACGGGCGCGCCGCAGGATCTGGATTGGTGGGCTCCTCGCTCACGGAAGTTTGAAGCTCCATGGAAATTGCTGTTTGTGGGGAACGATTTTGAACGAAAGGGCGGGGATTTTTTATTGCGGTTGTATGCGACGTCGCTCAAGCGGGATTGCACGCTGACGATTCTGTCGAACGATCCGGCGCTGGAGGCGCGAATGTTGCCGGAGGGAGTGAGGTGGATTCGAGGAGCGAATCGCGAGCAGGTGCGGCAGGCATATTGGGA
>JASHRP010000637.1 GCA_030037375.1 Bryobacteraceae bacterium
CAAACGCTACCGTAGCACCAAATCTTGATGAATTCTATAAAGAGGGCTACTGGCATCAACAGCTCTAAGAATGGGGCGAGCAGAACCGCCACCGCCAATGGCACGCGATCAGTGAGATTCAATGCCGCAATCGCGCAACCCAAGCCATGGCAGAGTCTCCCTATATTTCCAGGAACATCGTTTGCATGGGCGAGCCACTCCTCTTCCATGCGCAGCGCCTGATCTTTCGGGAATTGACTCGCGGCCCAGCGGATAAAAGCCTTGGAGAGCCAAGTTAGCCAATCCTTGATTTCGTCGGCGAAGATTCTCGAAATTGATGCCACTACGACGGCGATGAGCAAATCCCGTTTCACGCGAAACGCTCCAACAGGGGCTTCCAGGCCTTCGCCTCTTTGCGCGCCGCTTGAACCCCGATTCCCGTGATGCGATAAAGTCTCCGTCGAGGCTTCGCCCCAGGCTCGCCTGCATTCTCTTCCCAGGTGCTGTCCACCCACTTGGCTTCTTCCAATCGGATCAAGATCGGGTACAGGGTCCCGGAGGCGAGCTTGGTGAGCTTTGCCAGCTCGCTGCCTGCAACGGGCTCCTGATTTTCCATCAAGATCGACAGGATTGCCATGGTCTGTCGAGTAAGCTTCGGCGAACGTCCGCTCTCCATCGAAGTAGAACCTCTACGTAGAGACTCTACCATGTACTTCTATCTGAGTCAAACGGCGGTACGCCCCGCTGTGGATTTCCCGGCGTTTGGATTTAGTACGCCCTTCGGCGGTGCGTAGCTGTGAGAGCGTGCAGTGCTCTGCTCACATTGCAGAAATGCAATAATACGACCAATGGGCTGGATCGTAGAGCTGCTTGACGGGCGCGTACGAGCGGAGCTCGAAGACCTGCCCGCTGACACGAAGGCCCGTTTTCGGCGGGTTGTCGAGCTGATTCAGGGTTATGGCCTTGAACGTGTCCGCGAGCCTCACGTAAAGCATTTGCAAGGACGCTTGTGGGAGATGCGGATGAAGGGCAGGGACGGCATCTCGCGCGCGATCTACGTGACTTCCCGAGGCCGGCGGGTAATTATTGTCAGGATTTTCGTGAAGAAGACGCAAAAGACGCCAATGAGAGAAATCGAAATTGCGTTGCAAAGAGCCAGGGAGGTAGAGGATCGATGAAACGCACGACCGTCGACGAACTGCACAAGAGGTGGATGAAGAACCCCAAGTACAGGCGCGAATATGCCGCGCTGGAAGAGGAGTTCTCGCTAGCCGCCGCGTTGATCGAAGCGCGGGCGAAAGCCGGACTCACGCAGGAGCAATTAGCTCAGCGCATGAAGACCACGCAGGCCGCTATCGCGCGGTTAGAAGGCGGAGGGAGCATGCCCTCGACGCGCACGCTCGAGAAATACGCCAAGGCGACGGGGATGCGGCTGAAGATCAGCTTTGAGCCGGTTCGGCACGGTACTAGGATTCGCGCGGTGTAGACCTCCGCGGCCGCCGGAGCTTAGCTACACTGGTTCTGCTTGACACCAGCACGCCCGACGCGCGACCAATCCGCGAAGGGGTACACAAGCGGCACGCACCGGCTGGTTTCGCCTCGCGATACTCTGGCACGCGTCCAACCGTTCCTCGCGGAAATGGGGATCACGCGCCTCGCCAACGTGACTGGATTGGACAACATCGGTATCCCGGTTGTGATGGCGTGCCGCCCTAACTCGCGGTCGCTCGCGGTCTCCCAGGGGAAGGGGCTGGATCTGGATGCCGCGAAAGCCTCGGCCGTGATGGAGTCCATCGAGGGTTACCACGCGGAACGCATCCTCGCGCCGCTTAAGTTTGCCAGTTACCGGGAGCTTTGTTCCGGCCACACGGTGATCGATGTCGGGCGGCTTCAGCGCGCGCCGGACAGCCGTTTCCATCCCGACCTTCCGATGCTTTGGATCGAGGGTGACGACTGGCTGCAGCATGATAAGGTCTGGCTTCCTTACCAGCTCGTCCACACGGCCTACTGCCACAGCCACCACTTCGACATGACCAGCTTCGCCTTATCGTCGAACGGCCTGGCCTCGGGCAACCATCTGCTGGAGGCCGCGAGTCATGGCATCTGCGAAGTGGTCGAACGCCATGCAAGCGCGCTTTGGCCGGCACTTTCGGAACAGGAGCAGGAGGCCCGGCGCATCCAGCTCGACACCGTTGACCATCCGGATTGCCGGGAAGTTCTCCGGCGCTATGAGCGCGCGGATATCAACGTGGCTGTCTGGGATAACACCTGGGACGCGGGCCTGGCCGCCTTCAGTTGCACCATCGCCGAGCGCAGCGAAGATCCTTCCCGGCGCCTGTACGCCGCGGGAGGGTTCGGCTGCCATCCGGTTCGGCACATTGCTCTGCTGCGCGCGCTTACGGAAGCGGCCCAGAGCCGGCTGACCATGATTTCCGGTGCCCGTGACGACATGCCGCGCGACGACTATGTTCGTTTGAGACATCCCGAAAACCTGCTTCATCACCGGACCCATACTTCGGCCCCCGGAACTCGCCGTTTTTCCGACGTTCCCTCATTTGAGGCGGAGTGTTTCGAAGAGGACGTGGCATGGGAGCTCGAGTGCGTTCAAAAGGCCGGCTTCCATCGCGTTATTGTGATCGATTTGACGCGGAAGGAATTCGGCTTGCCCGTCGTGCGGGTCGTTATTCCGGGCATGAGGAATCTGCGCGACAAGTAGGAGGACACTTGTGAAAGTGGTCATATTCGTTGGTCCTACCCTTGCGCTCACGGAGGTCTCCGGACTAATCGATGCAATTTGTCTGCCTCCGGTGGCGCAGGGGGATGTGTACCGGGCGTCGCTGCGCCGGCCCTCCGCCATCGGGATTATTGATGGCTACTTTGAACATGTGCCGGCAGTGTGGCACAAGGAAATTCTTTGGGCCATGAGCCAGGGGATTCATGTTTTTGGCAGCGCCAGCATGGGCGCTCTCCGCGCTGCCGAGCTCGACTCTTTTGGCATGGTGGGAGTGGGATCGATCTTTGAAGCGTACCGGGATGGCGTTCTCGAGGACGATGATGAGGTAGCTGTGGCGCACGGCCTGCCAGAAGATGGTTACCGTGTCGGCTCCGATGCCATGGTCAATATTCGCGCCACGCTCGTTAGAGCCCAGGCCGAGGGGGTACTGGACGAGTCGACAGCCAGCCTCCTGCGGCAGGTTGCCAAGGGATTGTTTTATCCCGAGCGGTCGTATGCGCACATCCTAGATCTGGCTGCGGCGCGAGAAGCGTCGCGAAGCCGACTAGACGCGTTCCGGCGATGGCTTCCGCACGGCACGGTGAATCAGAAGCGCGAAGACGCGTTGCTGATGATCGAGACCATGCGCGATTTCCTCGCAACGAACCCGGAGCCGAAGGGCGTCGACTGGACCTTAGAGGAAAGCGACTTTTGGGGCATGCTCAAGCGGCATTCGGGCGAGATTCAACTCGGCTCTGAGGGTAGCCCGGACGCCAGGGTGTTGGAGGAGCTGCGCCGCGATCCGGACGCGCTGGCTCGCGCGACATCGGCCGCGCTGGGATGGTGGTTGGCTGGCGAATCCGCCAGCAGGGAAGGACTCACCGTCGATGCCGCCGAACTGCTCCATCACTCGGCCGAATTCTGCCGCGCGAACGGTCTCTTGGATTCCGCGGGCGTGGCGCAATGGCTCGAACAGAACCACTTTGCCCAGGAGCGCCTGGAAGGGATGCTAGCGACGCGCGCGCTCGCGAGGCGCGCGGAATTATTCGCGCCCAGCGGACTCGAAGCCTGTCTTCTCGAATACCTGCGTTGGACGGGCGATTACACTCGTCTATTGGCAGGCAGCTAACCTACTGTCACTGTCGTCCCGCCCGCGGTTTGTAAAGCGTCTAAGAGATCGGCAAACCCGGATGTGACCACAAGGCTTTTCTGGCCCGATATCGGCCGGCTGGTCAAGACAAAAACAACATTGGGCTTGAGAGGGCCCTGCTTAGCAAAGGCCGGCCCCATGTCAAATTGGATCGCAGCGGGATTTCCCCAACCGATTTGCGCGGCCGGCGCATAGACATCCTTCTGCGCAGCGGGATTTCCGGAAGAGCCGAGACCCTCCTTCCGAAAGCCCGGCCCGAAGACCTTCTGAGAGGCCGGTCCCATGTCAAAGTGGATCGCAGCGGGTTTTTCCCAACCGATGGTCTTGACCATCGTACTTCCCGGGCTGGACGAATTGACAGGCGTCATGATCGCAACTGGGCCGTAAATCGGATCGTTCATAGGAGGAGAGATTATGTAGTTCCCTCGCGGCGGCGTCGAACCTGGCGTGGCCGGTTTCGTCTTGAAGTTTATAGCCTTGTTCGCCAGGAAACCGGTGACCGTTCCGTTGGCGAGCTGGAATTTCAGCGGGGGAATGAAACCACTAATCGGCATGTCTTGCCCTCCTGCAGGACAAACCCAGAATTCTTAACGTTACGCTAGTTTTTTAGCCGCCGCAAATTATGCGGATTCCCGCTCGGAAACCTAAATCTGTCTGCGCGCCAGCGTCTCCCGTTCGGCATGCCAGCGAATCGTAAGAGCGGCGATGCCCTGCTGTTGCCTTTCGAGAAGCACATGCCGGAACATGGCGTCCGAGTCATTGACTAAGCCTTGCGCCACCGCCTCCAGGCAACGCCGCGGATTTCCCAGGGCGAGCCAGGATTCCGATAGCTTGAGGCAGGTCTGCACATCGTCAGGATGAATGCGCTGAGCCTGTAGATAACACTCATGCGCGTCTGCCGGCCGCTGAAGCGAAGTCAGGCAATCACCCATTACGCGCCACAGCCAGGAGCTGTACCAGGGATTCAACTCCAGGGCCTCGCGCGCCAGCTCGATTGCGGTTTGGTGATCCTTCAATTGCGTCGAAACGAACTCCGCCGCCTCGCCGATGAGCAGCCAATCGCGCGGATTCCGTTCGATCGCGGTGCGGTAACTTGCGAGGGCTTGGCGAAGGTTACCGCTCGCAACGGCCTGGTGCGCCTGAATGATGGGAGCATCGGCATGCTGTCGCGCGGCAGAGGCGAACCGGGCCTCGAATGTTTGGCGCGTGGAGGGCAAGGCGCCGCGCAGTAGAAGGCGGGCGTGAATTCCGCTCCCGTCATCCCCGTCCGGTTTCACCGCCGTGACGCCATGGCGCTCAAAATGATCATCGAGCAATGGGAAATTTACGGGCATGGCTGTCGTCGAACCGAAGCGCTGGAGCATTGATGGCTGGGCCGGCGGCTGGGCGCCTTCGTCCGCGGTTTCACCACGCGAGGGGACGCAATAATCGTTCACCAACACGAAGCCGTGAGGGTCCAGCAGCCCGAGCAGGCATTCCAGGCATTCGATCGCTCCGTAGTTGTAAGTGAAGCGCGCGCCGCCCTGCTCGCATGGCAATTCGTCCAGACCCGGCAGGCGGGAATCGCCGGCCGGCATAAGGTCGCATTCAATTTCAAGGATCGGCAACAAGGGCAGAAGCTTGGCGTTGGCTTCCGGGGCTGGCGAGGACGCCAGTTCGCGGATCTGGTCGAACGTGAGCGTGGTGTAATGACGCAGCAGATTGGCGTCGTCTCTGATGGAAGTGCGGATTGCCACCTGTTCCCAACCTTGCTCTCTCCGGCGGACGACGGCCGAGGGTAAAACGTCGAGAAGATAATTGCAGAACGCCGCATGAATGCGAACTGCGCCAATCTCCCGCAGGGTGACGGCGTCGCACACGACTCGAATGGCGTGGTCCGCGTGCTCTCTGAAGATCCCTCTCTCCTCCCACTGCTCCACGGTTCGCGGCGAGCGATCGGTCACGTAATAGGAAAGGCGCTGATAGAAATCGCGCGATCCGCGTTCGCACAGCCGGCGGAATTCATCCAGAAAATAGCGGGCGAACAGGCCCGTTCCGGCGCCTAGTTCCAGCACTAGAATCCGATCCGGCGGCGCGGTCTCCAGGCAGTTCGCGAACAGCAACGCCGCCGCGTTCTCCGATAGCCGTCCGTTGTTGTTGACCGCGAACGGGACATGACCCTGGGCAAAGGGCAAGGTCCCTTGACGAACCCATTGCAACGTGGCTAGCCGGCATTCCAGGCTTTCCGCGATCGGCCGGTAGTCTTCAATCAACTGCCATCGGACCGAAGCGTTCCCTATCGCCTCCGCGGCGGGAACCCGAGTTCCCGAAAGCCCGGCTCGAGTCACCAGATCAGAAATGGAAGCCGGCGCGCGGAGTGCTTCAGACATAGCAGCGAGTATACAGCCAGCATCGGAGCGGTGGCTGAAATCGGCCAGCTTGGTGAAGCTCGGCCAGAGTAATTCGCCAAAATGCTTGATTTTTCGTCGTTTGGATTTGGCATGCCTTTTGCATTATCTCTGTGCAGGAGGAACCAAGAAATGAAGAAAGGGATGCTGATACTGGCGGCGGCGGTGATGAGCCTGGCGCCGATGACGGCCTCGGCCGGAGTCCGTGTCTTCGTTGGAGGGCCGGCGTTTTTTGCTCCAGCGCCGTTCTGGGGAGCGTATTGGGGTCCTGGCTATGGGCCGTATTACGCGTTTCCGAACTCGGGCGAGGTGAAGCTGGACACAAAGGTCAAGGATGCGCAGGTGTTCATTGACGGGTCTTACGCGGGCCTCACGAAGGATAACAAGACCATGCATCTAAGGCCCGGCAACTATAACATTGAGATCCGGGAAGCGGGCGAGACTCGGTTCACGGAGCAGGTGTTCGTGGCGGCGGGCAAGACAATCCACTTGCAGCCGGAGTTGTAAGCGGCTGAGGTAGTCGACAGTTTGAGCATTACCGTACGCCCTCTCTAAGCGGGAGGGCGTATTTCTTTTTCAGGACTGATACGAAACGGGACTTTCTGCTACTATTCTTCCGTGCGGCGCGGACCGTCGTGTACCGCGGGGTGAATTTTTCCGGAAAAGAGGGCCAGCATGAGCAAGCGAATTGTAGTGTGCACCGACGGAACTTGGGACACCACCAGCAATGACACCAACGTTTACAAGGTCTTTAGATCATCGATTACTTCGGCCGATCAGGCAGTTTATTACGATGACGGCGTCGGCTCCGACGGGACTCCGAT
This sequence comes from Bryobacteraceae bacterium, assembly GCA_030037375.1. Taxonomy (GTDB): domain Bacteria; phylum Acidobacteriota; class Terriglobia; order Bryobacterales; family Bryobacteraceae; genus Palsa-187. Next base: position 7,054 of record JASHRP010000637.1, read on the forward strand.
CGAGAAATTGCTGGGCGGGGCGTTCGGGCTCGGGCTGTTTCAGAAGATCAAGGACGCCTACACCCAGGTCGCGCACCTGTACGACAAGGACGATTCGCTATTTCTGTTCGGGTTCAGCCGCGGAGCATATACGGCTCGCAGCCTGGCGGGGATGATCGCGATCTGCGGCCTGCCAACTGAGAATTTCGATTCCAACATGGTGGATCTTGCGTTCAACGCGTACCGGAACAAGGATCAACGCGACACGCTGCTGAAGGAGCTCAACAGCAAGTACGCGATGTACGACGCGAAGATCACCATGGTGGGCGTGTGGGACACGGTGGGATCGTTGGGAATTCCGGCCGCGTTCGGCGGAGTGAGCCCGCTGATTTACGGATTCCTGGACACGGGCCTGCACCCGGACGTGCTGAACGCGTATCAGGCGCTGGCGATCGATGAGCGGCGGATCGAATTTCCGCCGACGCTGTGGACCTCGCAGCCGGCGCCGGGTCAGACGATGGAACAAGTGTGGTTCACCGGCGTGCATTGCGACGTTGGCGGCGGATACCCGGACGATCAGCCCACGAACACGGCGCTATCCGACATTACGCTGAGCTGGATGATGAGCAAGGCGTGGAAGCTGGGGCTGGAGAGCGATCCGGCGTTTGAGAAACAGCACACGAATCCGGAAGCGAAGCTTTCGCTCGACACGGCGCATGAATCGTGGAGCGTATTGTGGGGCTTCCCGAAGTTACGATCGATTGCCGACGATTCTAGCTTGAGCAATAGCGTGGTGGTCCGGTGCCAAAACATGAGCTCGTACCGGCCTGGAAATTTGAAGCTGCAGAACGGTGTTCCCGCGCCGGGCTATCGAATCGTCCCGGTGGTGGGCGCGCAGGCGGACGCAGCAAACGCTTAGCCCGGTTGCAAGATAGTCATAACTTTCGTTTTTCGCTTTACATTCTCTTTTCCTTCGCCCATAATAAGGCATGGCTCTCACAAAACGCCAGAAGGAGTTTTTGGACTTTCTCGCGGGGTTCTTGGAGAAGCGGGGTTACAGCCCGAGCTACGAGGAGATCGCGGAAGGTTTGAATTTGGCATCGCTTGCGACCGTCCACAAGCACATCATGGCTTTGGAGGCCAAGCATTACGTCAAACGGGGGTTCAACCAAAGCCGGTCGCTGGAGATTGCGCCCAAGTATTATGAGGAGCAACGACAGCACCGGCAGCAGACGCCCAGGATTTTCGAGATGCCGCTGCTGGGGCGGATCGCCGCGGGATCTCCGGTGGAGGCGATCGCCGGGCAGGATACCTTGAATTTTTCGGATTTCGCCGGTGATTCAAATACTTACGCGTTGCAGGTGCGGGGGGAATCCATGATCGAGGACCACATCTGCGACGGCGATTACGTGCTGGTGGAGCGGGCAACGGAGGCTCGCGACGGGGATATCGTGGTGGCGCTGGTCGACGGGATGGAGACCACGCTGAAGCGATTCTACGATGAACCTGGCGACCGGGTTCGGCTGCAACCGGCAAACTCCACAATGGAGCCGATTTACGTCCCGAAAGGCGCGGTGGCGATCCAGGGGAAGGTTTTGGCGGTTCTGAGGAAATATTAGGACGATTGCAGCTTCTGAGGGCTTGGGCGCGATAAAATAGAATCGAATGCGCTCAAAGCGTCTGCACGCACGGGAAATCGAACGAACCGTACTGCCCAACGGCGTACGTGTCATCACGGAGCGGATGCGGCATGTGCGCAGCGTCTCCGTCGGCGTCTACATCGGCACCGGCTCACGAGAAGAAGAAGACCATGAGACGGGAATCTCTCACTTCGTCGAACACATGGTGTTCAAGGGGACCAAGAACCGGACGGCGGAGCAGATCGCGCGCTCGGTGGATTCGATCGGCGGAGGGCTAGACGCGTTCACGTCAAAGGAACTCGTCAGCTACAACGTCAAGGTCCTGGATGAGCATCTGCCCGACGCCTTCGAGATCGTTGCTGACCTGGTCCGCAACCCTCTGTTCGAAAAGAACGATATCGAAAAAGAGAAGGGCGTCATCCTCGAAGAACTGAAGATGGAGGCGGACAACCCCGAATACCTGATCCACGAGATCTTCTCGAGCAACTTCTGGAAGGGTCACCCGCTGGGCCGTTCGATTCTGGGCACCAAGCAAACCATTCGGGCGTTCGATCGCGACGCGGTTGAAAAATACTATCAGCAGTTTTACGGGCCGTCGAACATCCTGATCACGGCCGCGGGCAATCTGACGCACAAGCACATGCTGCGGCTGGCTGGCGATCAATTCTCCGATTTGAAACGGCGGAAAATGCGGCCGCCGCAGGAGGCTCCGCAGCCCCACGCGCCGCTGATTTTCCGCAACAAGAACTCGCTCGAGCAAGTTCACGTATATCTGGGTGTGCCTTCCATTCCGGTGCCGCATGAATCGCGGTTCGCCTGCTACATCCTCAACGCGATCCTGGGCGGAGGCATGAGCTCACGGCTGTTTCAGAACATTCGCGAAAAGCAGGGATTGGCATATACGGTTTATTCGGAGTTGGCGATGTATCGCGACGCGGGCTGCATGATGGTATACGCGGGTACGTCGCTCAGGTCGGCCGGGAAGGTGATCGATTCCATCGTGCATGAGCTGCACGAGATCGCGGAGAAGCTGGTATCGCCGGAGGAGTTGCGGCGCGCCAAGGATCACCTGAAGGGTTCGTCCGTTCTGGGCCTGGAATCGACATCCAGCCGCATGGGGAATCTCGCGCGGCA
>JASHRP010000638.1 GCA_030037375.1 Bryobacteraceae bacterium
TCCGTGAACAACGTGATTCGCAAGGTGACGCCTGGAGACACGATCACCACCATAGCCGGCGACAATGGGCTGGGAGCCGGATTCTCCGGGGATGGCGGCGCACCGCTCGCCGCGCAACTAAACGTCCCCTCCGCGCTCGCCATGGACTCCGCCGGCAACTTGTACATCGCGGATACCGCCAATAACCGTATCCGGAAAGTTTCTTTTAGCGCCAATACCATCACCACGGTGGCCGGGAGCGGCGGCGCAAATTACACCGGGGACGGATTCCCGGCAGTTAACGCGAGTCTCAACGCTCCGCGCGCAATCGCCTTCGATTCAGCCGGTAACCTGTATATCGCTGACAGCGGGAACCACGCGATCCGCATGGTCTCGGCCGCCACTCAAAACATCAGCACGGTCGCCGGCACGGGGACGCTGGGCTATAACGGCGATGGCATTCCCGCTACCAACGCCCAGTTGAATTATCCGCTCGGAGTCGCCGTCGATGCGAGCGGAAGCATCTATATCGCCGATTCGCAGAATTTCCGAATTCGTAAAGTCATCAATAATGTCATTTACAGCATCGCGGGCATCGGCCAGCCTGCTTATGGCGGCGATGGCTTGTACGGCGAATTCGCCGCGTTTAGTTTCCCCTCCGCGGTCATTCTCGATAGCAGCGGCAATGTTTTCGTCGCCGACACCGACAACAACGTGATTCGCCAGCTCACCCCGGTGCCGAGTGTCGCGCCTCCGGTGGTTAACCCAGGCGGGGTGGTCAGCGCGAGCGCATTCGGACAGTTTACCTCCGTCGCGCCCGCTTCCTGGATCGAGATCTACGGCCAGAACCTGGCGGCGGATACTCGCTCCTGGAAATCTTCCGATTTCCAGGGCAACAACGCCCCCCAATCGCTGGACGGAACCTATGTCACCATTGGCGGACAGCCCGCGTTTATTTCGTACATCTCGGGGGGCCAGCTCAATGTTCAGGTCCCGACCAACATCGCTACCGGCCCGCAAGTGCTGGTTGTGAACAATAATGCAGGATCGAGCGAATCTTACGAACTTGCCGTGGAACCCCTTCAGCCAGGCTTTTACGCGCCCTCCAACGAGAACCTCAACGGGACCCAATACGTTTGGGCTCAGCTATCGGATGGCTCACTGGCTCTTCCGGCGAGCGCCTCAATTGGCGTCGCTTCGCGCGAGGCTAAGCCCGGCGACACCATGGTTCTATATGGCATCGGCTTCGGCCCGGTCACTCCCATGATCCCCGCGGGCCAAATCGTCCAGCAAAGCAACCAGTTAGCGGAGCCGTTCCAAATCCAGTTCGCGGGAGTCCCGGCGACGGTCGCCTACGCCGGCCTTGCTCCAGGATCCATCGGCTTGTATCAGTTCAACGTGGTCGTGCCTAACGTCGGCAATAGCGACACGACCGCGGTAACCTTCACGGTCGGCAATTACCCCGGCCAGCAGCACCTATTCACGGCGGTCCACAATTAGCGCCCTTACGACCGGAACAGCACCCGCTCATCCTGAAACATTCTTGTGGCCAGCAGGAATGCAACCGCGGAATAAGCCAGATTCGCGGCCATCGTCACGGCGAAGTTCACTTGTGAAGCGTCGCCGATCAGGATTCCATGAATCATCTGGCTGGCATTGAAAATCGGAATTAGGCACAGCGCCGGCGTCATCTTCAAGCCCGGCAGTCCGCCCAGCAGAGCCGGGAAGATCACCAGCATGATCAGCGGTGTGAGGTAGGTCTGGCCTTCCTTGAAGCTGCGCGCCTTTAAAGCGATGGCAAACATCAACGACGCAGCGAAAACAGCCAGCGGAATGAAAATCAAGGCGATTAAGCCAACCGTCGAAGCATCCAGCGGCACCGTGCCCAGCGACTTCCCGATGTCCACATCCAGTTCACGTCCGGGACGATTTACTATCCCCGAGCCGCTGTTCTTAAGCGTGTAAATCATACTGCCGAGCGTAAGCGCCGCAGTGGCCAGCACCGCCGTAATCGCCACCAGGATCTTGCCCATCACGATCTCGCCGCGCCGCGCCGGTGAAGCGAGCAGAGCCTCCAGCGTCTTCCGCTCCTTTTCACCAACCGTCATATCCAGCACCGTGTACATTCCGCCGGTGAACATCAGAAGAACCAGAACGTAGCCGAGCATCGTTCCGTACAGCGCGCCCGCCATCTTGCGATCACCAGCGACGTTGACGCGGTTAACCGTGAATGGCGACAACACCGTTTCGCTAATGCCGGAGTTGCGCAAATTCTCGCGGATCTGTCGATCCTTCAACTCAGTCAGGGCCTCGCGAATACGCGTACCCGCGGCGTTGGACGCATCGTTCGACGCATCCACGTAAATCACGATCTGAGGACTTCCATTGCCAGTTTGGCCTGGAAGCTCCTCCACGGCCGCCCCCACCGATTTATCCTGCACCGCGGCCTTCAAATCGTCCTTCTCGACCAGCCGCAAGCCCGCCTTTTCCAGGCCGTCGCGAATCGCCGGCGTCGAGATGCGTGCGGCAACCGAAAGAGTGCTCGCCTCCTGCTCGGCTCGCTCCTGCATCTTTGGGATCAGCCTCGCCATTCCGCCGATCAACAACGGAAATATGACCAGCGGAACGACGACCATGCTGATCAACGCGCGGCGGTCCCGCAGCACGTCCAGGAGTTCCTTTTGATAAATCGCCGCGAGTATGGAAAAACGCATCTGAGGTGAACCTCTCTTTACGCCGCCAATCCCAATAAGTCCAGAAAAATCTCTCGCAGGCGCTGCTTGCCGGTCTCGCGCCGCAGATCCTCCATGGTCCCGATCGCCCTCAGCTTTCCATCGCTGATCACGCCGATGCGGTCGCACAAGTACTCCGCCTCTTCCATGATGTGCGTCGAATACAGGATGCATTTGCCGGATTTCTTTGCGCCGATCACCGCTTCCTCGATCGTACGCGCCGTAGGCAGGTCCAAGCCGGCCGTCGGTTCGTCCAGAATCAGGACCGGAGGGTCATGCAGAATCGCGCGCGCGATGGCGGTCTTCTGCTTCATTCCCGTGGATAGCTTGTCTCCGCGGACTCCCGCGAAGCTGGTCATGTCCAAAAGGTTGAAAACCTGCGAAATCCGCGCGCGCGCGCGTTCCGAGCTCATTCCGTTCAGTCGCGCGAAATATTCCAGCGTCTCCTTGGGCGTCAAGCGCCCATACAGGCCCATATCCCCGGAAAGAAAACCGATTTGCCCGCGAACCAAATCCGGCTGACGCACGATGTCGAATCCGTTGAGCGACGCCGTTCCGGAGGTTGGTTTCAGCAACGTCCCCAGCATCCGCAGCGTGGTGGTCTTACCGGCGCCATTCGGTCCGAGCAGGCCGAACACCTCGCCCTCCCGGACTTCGAAGCTCACGTGATCGACCGCGAGCCGCGTGCCACGCTTGGGATCGTGGAACGACTTCGATAGTTCCTGAACCTGAATCATGCCGCTGGCGGGTGGAAATGATGGACAGGTGCAATCATATCAGTCCTCGCGCGGTTGTGATAGTTTGTCAGGGTGATTCACAACCGCAAACTCGCTCTCTGTATCGGATTTTCTCTCGCGGGGCTGATGCAAGCCCAGTCCGGAAATCTCCAAATCATTTGGACCGACGTCGAGGGCGGCGCCTCCACGCTAATCGTCACGCCTTCGGGCCAATCCATGCTGGTCGATACTGGATTCCCGCAGGACGACCGGGATGCCAAGCGGATTTTCGCGGCCACGCAAGCCGCGGGGTTGAAGAAGATCGACATTCTGTGGATCACGCATTTTCACCTCGATCATGTGGGCGGCGTATCGGCGCTGGCAAAGATGATTCCCATCGACAAGTTCTACGATCATGGCGATTCCATCGAAGCCACCACGCCGCAAGGCTCCAAGCTGTATGACGATTACAAAGCCGTCGGGCAGGGCAAACGGGTCACGGTGAAGCCGGGCGACAGGATCCCTCTCAAGGGCGTGGACATTACCGCGGTGAGCGCGGCGGGAAAAGTGATCGATAAGCCGGTCACCGGCGGCGGCGCGGCCAACCCCTACTGCGACGCGGCGGTGAAGAAACCGGAAGATAAAACCGAAAACAGCCAGAGCGCCGGCTTCCTGCTTGTTTACGGCAAATTCAAGTTTCTCGACCTCGGCGATCTAACCTGGGACCGCGAAATGATGCTGGCCTGCCCCGCGAACAAGCTCGGCACGGTGACGCTCTTTCAAGCCTCGCACCATGGTTTTTCGAGCGGGCAATCCGGCTCCCCGGCGCTGGTCTTCGCCATAAAGCCGCAGGTGGTCATCGTCAATGACGGAGCAACCAAAGGCTTCGACGCGGACGCGTACGACGAAATCGTTAAGATTCCGGGCCTCGAAGACATGTGGCAAATCCATCGCGCGGTGCGCAGCGACGCCGCACACAATACCAATGAGCGGATGATTGCGAACATGGAACAAGGCCAGGCCGATCAAGGGCTTGGCATCAAAGTGACGGTCGCCAAAGACGGCAAGTTCACGGTCACCAACACGCGGAACAGTTTCAGCAAGACCTACACCTCGCATTAGCCGACTTGCGGTTGGAGCCGCGGCCAAACTAGCAGTAGAATAGTCGGACGTAGCATGATCGCCGCCTGGAAACAGTACGAAGGCCAGGCCGTGGACGGCATCCCCCTGCTCCGGCTCTTGGGCGAGAGCGATGAGAGCGCCGTCTATCTTGCCGAGCTCGCAGGCGAAAAGTGTGTCATCAAGTTGGCTCCGGCCGAGGAGTCAGCAGCGCAGATTCCGCTAGCCCGTTGGCAGCAAGCGTCAAAGCTATCTCATCCTCATCTCACCCGCGTCATTCAATGGGGACGTACGAAGCTCGGAGGAAACGGAAACGGCCGCTCGCTGGTTTATCTCGCAATGGAGTACGCGGAGGAAACGCTGTCCAATGTGGACCGTCCGCTCACTCCCAAGGAAGCTCGCGAGATGCTCACGCCCGCTGTCGCGGCGCTGGCGCACATTCATTCGAAAGGCATGGCCCACGGGCGCTTAAAGCCATCGAATGTCTTGAGCGTCGACGACGTGCTGAAGATTTCGGGCGATGCGCCGCTGCGGATTGGAGAGAGCCGTAGCGCGGCGGCAAAACCGTCGGTCTATAATGCCCCCGAATTGGCCGCCTCCGGAGTCACGCCGGCGGCCGATGCCTGGTCGCTCGGCGTCACGCTGGTCGAAGCTCTGACCAAGAAGCTGCCCGCCATCGACACGGGCTCGATCCGACTGCCGGACGCTTCGCTGCCGGATAGTTTTCGGGAGGTCGCCCTAGGCTGCTTGACTCGCGATCCAGCGCTGCGCTGG
>JASHRP010000639.1 GCA_030037375.1 Bryobacteraceae bacterium
TGCGCAGCCATCGGCCCACGCGCGTGACGCGAGGATCATTCTCAAGCGCCCACACCGGTCCGACGCCGGCTTCGGCGGCATCGCACATCGAGCGGAATTTGCACAGCACGAAGGTCCTGCCTAGCAGGCCGACGCGTACCTGCCGGAAAAGCACCGGCCCTTCGGAATCGAGTTTGATCGCGATGGCGACGATCGCCAGCACCGGTGCGGTCACCACCAGCAGAATCGCGGAAAAAACGATATCGATCAGCCGCTTGACGAACACGCTGACGCGTGAGTGCCGAAAACCCTCGCCGTAAACGAGCCAATCCGAGTGGAGGCCGTCTACCCAAATCTTGCCGAACAATTTCTCGTAAAAATCGACGGCATCATTCACTTGCAGTCCCCGCAGGCGCGAATCCACCAGCGCATCGGCCAGATTTTTTCGATTAGCGGCGTCCTTTTCGGCGATGACCACGCGCGAAATTCCCTCCCGCGCCACTACCTCTTCCAGGCGGGCTAGGTCAAGTGTCGCCGCTCCGTTCTCGGGGTGGCCGCCGGAGCTGCCGCGAGATTCCCCGCTGGTCCGTTCCTGCCGGGGCTCTCCAGCCAAATCGCAATAGAGTTGATCGGCCAAGTCGCCCGTGCCGACGATCAGAATTCCTTCGCCCATCCGGTGCTGCTCAATCAGGCGTCGAAGAACCGGGCGCAGAGCGAACGGGACCAGCGCCGCGAGCAGGATGGCAGCGGCGGCGCCTTGAGGACCGATAGAGAGACGAGGGACAAAGCCAGCCGTCAACTCTGGGAAGAGGCGAAACGACACCGCGGCTGTTACGAGGCCGAAGGACAACGCCTCCGCCACATCCAGCCCGAAGCGCGCCACCGTGGAACTCGCCACCTTCCGGTCCAACGTCTTCAGGTGGAAAAAGACCAGGCAGGAGGCAACCAGGATGGGAACCTCGAACGCGTTTCCCAGCCAAGCCGCCGGCAATACCGCTGCGAGAAGCAGAACCTCGGCCCACAGGAACGCGTTTCGCGGCCGTGCCAGCCAATAACGCCGCACTTGAAGCGGCTTTCGGCGGAAGCGGGAACTAACTTCTTCCCAAGTAGTGTTGCTGATAATACCGGTAGGCATAAGCATATGGACTAGCTGCGATGTCAAGGCCGTTCAAGACGACGCCAAGGACCTTCGCCGTTTCAAGACTTTCCAGCGCGCGTTTGAATAGTTCAGGCCGCGTCCTGCCCGCCCGCACCACCACCAGGACGCCGTCTCCAAGTTGTGCAAGAACGTGACTGTCCGCGACGGGAACCACCGGCGGACTGTCGATGACGATACATTCGTAAGTCTGGCGAAGCTGCGATAAAATCTCGCGCATTCGCGGCGAGGCGAGGGCGGCAACCGGGTCCGCGGGCTTCAGTCCTCCGGAGATCACATCCAAGTCCCCCGCTTGGATTGCGTAGTCTTTTGCTTCCCCCGCGGAATTCTGGAGCCAATCTCCGAGACCCTTTTCGGGCGTGAGGCCCAGCCGGTCAGCCACCTGAGGCAGACGCAGATCGGCATCGATCAGCAAAACTCTCCCGCTGACGCACGATGCAAGAGCCAAACTCAAATTAATGGCGCTAACCGACTTCCCTTCCGCGCCGGTCGCGCTGGTCACCACCAGAACTTTCCCCCCGCCTTCCTCCATCCGCCGGCGCAACTTCAACGCGAGAATGCCGTATTGTTGCCCCACCACGGACTGCGGATCGGTCAACATCACGATTCGGTTTCGCCAATATTTCTTGAGCGTGGCGGAATTCGTCCCCGCCCCCCGGCGGCGTCGCAATGGGATCACCGGAACACCCGAAAGGACGGGAAGCGCGGTGAAGGCTTCCAATTGCTCCACGGATTCGAAGGACGAATCCATGTGCTCGGCCAGGAACACGCCGGCTAGTCCCAGGCCCAAGGCTGCGGCGAGCGCGACCAGTAAAATGCGGTCCGATCGCGGGCTATCGGGCTGAGTCGGCAAGGCGGCCGCTTCCAGGATCTGGTAGGCGAGGCCTTGATCGCTCTTGGCTTCGCGATGGTTCAATTGCGTTTCCTGCTGTTTTGCAAGCGCCGCTTCGTAGCGGTTGCGAACCTCGGCAACGTCGCGCATGCGTTGTGAAATCGTGGTGGAATACGCGGGGGCCGATTCGAGTTTGCGCTCGTTCTCGCGCATCTCCACCGTCAGCATGTCGCGATCCTGCTTATAACTGTTCAGTTGCGGGTCAATCGAGGTTAGCTGCGCCTTGAGCGTGATATAGCGCATCTTCTCGGGAGATGGAGGACGGATCACCGCGGGGGCCGGTGCTGGAGGCGCAGCCTGGAGATCGGCGATCTGCTTTTCGACGCGCTTGACTTCGGGATGATCCGGCGTGTATTTTGCCCGCAGAGTCGCGAGTTGCTGGCGCAGACCCTCGATCTGAATCTGCGTAGGGGTCTTCTCCGGAGGATCCGGCGCGAGCACACCCTGCGCTTCGAGCGCCTTCATCTCCGTCACGATCGAGGCGCGCCGGCCTTCGGCTTCCGTGATCTGGTCCGTCTTGGCCTGAATCTGAGCGCGCAGGTCCTCGTCCTGCTTTAGATTGGTTTGCAAGCGTTCGGGAAGGTCCTGCGATACGCTTTCTTCGTACTGCTTCAGGCCCCATTCCTGCGCCGCCACCTGGCGCCTGAGGCCGTCCACCTCATCGTCAAGGACCTTGTCCTGCTCATCCACGCGCTGATCGCGCATCGTGGAAGTGCGCCGCACAAAGGTGAGCGCGAGGTGGTTCGAAACGTCCCTCGCTTGTTCCGGATCGCTGCCTTTGAATCCAACGTAGAAAGCCTCCGGACCATCGACTTGAATTTGAACCCGGGCCTTCATCGCGTCGAGCTTGTCTTCGGCTTGCAGGCCGGGCGCGAGATCGTTTACGTGGTAATCGCGAATTACCTGCTCCAGCACGGGGCGGGCCAGGATTGTCTCTTTGACCGCCCGCAACTGTTCCTGCGCCGTGACTGCTGACAGGTCCGGCGGCGGGCCGAAGGCCTCGCCCAGCACCGAGGGCTCGGCGCCAACCAAGGCGCGCGAGAAAAAGCGCCGGGGCATCTTGGAGACGTAGTAAGCCGTTCCGGGCAGAATCACCAGCGCCGGCAGGAGCAGCCACCAGGCGCGGCGCTTGAGAGCCCGCAAGATGGTGCGTGCGGAAACGGGTTTTGGAGGCGCGTTGCTTTTCATTCGTCGGTTTTCCTGGCGTTGGTTTTCCTGGCGTTAGTTGTCCTGTGGATTGGCGGGCTCGCCGGCGGTCGGATCATCTGAATTCTGCGGAGCTTTGCCGTGCTTGTTGCCGAGATTCTCGCGCTCAGGCGGCCGCGCAAGAGCGATTTGCAGTCCGCCGAAATAGCGCCGCCGCGATAGAGGATCCGCGAAAAATGGGCTTGAATTTTCGCCGTAATAGTCGGCACGAGCGAATAACGAAAAACGGTCGTTTACCTTGTAATTCAACTGGGCTTGGCCCATGATGCTTTTGATCTGCTGTCCGGCGACGTTTACTCCGTTCAGCGCGTGCTGGGCGTTCAATTCCAGGCTCCAGCGCTTCGAGAGCTGTCCCCAGGAGCGCAGGGAAATCACCTGATATACGGAAGTGGGCGCCAGCCCATTGCCGAACGGAACCGCGTTAGGAGGCAAGAATTCCACTGGCTCAAAGGCCTGGAAGAATCCCAGGTAGCGCTGGTAGCCGGCCGCGAACCAAGCGCCGCCAATGCTCTTTTCCACTTCGCCGGAGCCGGTCACCGCGGATTCCGTGCCCTCAATGCCTCCCGCGGCGACGCGGAAGAGCAAGCCTGGCGTCGCTGCGATGCTGTAGCCGGCGTTCAGCAGGATTACGTTGGTGGGGCTCCCGGCAACGGCCGCGTGCAAGGGATCGACGTGTAAATACGCATACGTGCCCGTTAACTTCTGGCGCGAAGTAAGGTCGTGATCGATGCTCACGCTCCCGGCGAAACTCAGTTGATCCAGTCTCTCCGCATACATTCCTGGCAGCGCGAAGTTGGTCCAGGCGTTATCGAAGCGGTAGGTGATTTTGGTGGTCTGGTTCAGGCGTTCGATTAAGCTCGAATAGAATGCGTTCTGACTGAACCGTCCCCAAGGCAGCAGCAGCAGGCTGTTTTGCAGCGCGCGGCTCGAATCCATGGTCGAAAGGAATGAGTTTCCTGTATCGGTGCTCCAGCGCGAGTTGATGCGATGCAGCAGGCGCATCGTGGAGGTATGGTTCCACGCATCCAGGCCGGGATGTTGCGCGAACAGTTCGCCCTCAGCTTGGTAGTCGATCGAAAAATCGGTGCGATGCGTGGTCTGGAGCCACGCGAACGTCGGCGACTCAAGCAGCGTGACGTCGTCGGAGAATTGCTGCGAGCCGACCTGGAACCCGCTGTCGTACCCGCCGCTCAACGTCATCGGCGTGGTCAGGTAGAAACCCTGGGGATGCTCGTCCGTCTGGGCTAAACCTAGCCCCGGGAACCAAAACAAGAGCAATGCGGGAAGCGAAAATGTTCCATAGCGAACGTGTCTCATACGTAACTGCCCCTCCACAGACGCAGTACAGCCCTATGAGCTGTAGGACAACCCTGTTTTGGCCTCCTATCGGCCTCGCCGCTCGATGGCCCTCCAAAAAAAGCCAGCCCGGACTGGGAGTCGCAGGCTCGGGCTTCTACGCGGCTTGGCCGTGTCTTTCCCGCAGAGCGTGGATAACGCTCTTCAACTGCCCGGGGCGGTCGCTACTGCGGAGATATCCCGCAGCCCCCGCGGCAAGGCAACCGGCGATCAATGGTTCGTCGGCGCTTAACGACAAAATCAACACCTCGACGCGCGGGTCGATTCGCTTCATTTCACGCGTCACGTTTGCGGCGTTATAGTCCGGTGACGCCGCGTCCATTAACACAATGTCCGGATGGAGGCGCTCCAGCTTGTCCAACGCCTGCCTCCCTGTCCGAGCCTCGCCAACGATTTCGATCCCAGCCTCTTCCGGCAACAGAGCCTTGAGCCCTTCGCGAAACAGCGCGTAGCGGTTGCAGATCAGGACCCGGACCACCTTTGACTCCGTGCGTCGCACTACTACTACCTTCCTTCCACGTAAACGGTATCGAGAGGCTGAAGATAAAACGGCGGTGCGCCATTATCCTCTACGCTTTTTTTAATGTCGATCGGGAATCTCTTCGTCCCAGACGCGGTGTCGCGGATTACTACAACACGGTTGGGCCGGGCCAGATCCGTAAAGCCGCCGGCCATGGCGATGGCCTCCAGAACCGTCACCTTGTTCTTGATCCGATATACGTCCGGCTTGCGGACCTCGCCGAGAACGGAGATCTTGAGACTATTGATCTGCTTGACCATCACATTCACGACCGGATCGACAACAAATTTCTGCAGTCGCTGCTTGATCTCTTCTTGAAGCTCCACCGCGGTCTTGCCGCTGGCTTCGATTTCGTCCGCAAGCGGCAGCGAGATTTTCCCATCCGGGCGGATAATCACACTGGTGCTAAGGTCTGGTTCCTTCCAAACGAAAACGTCGATGACGTCCTCGGGGCCTAGACGATAGTCAGGACCGGCGGCCGCGGCCGGCGGGGGCTGCGTGGGAATGTCGCCAGCGCGAATTGAAAACGCGGCGCCCGCAATCATAAGGAACAGGGGCGCCCTGCGCGTAAGAACCGCAAATCTTCCGCGAGCCCCTCCAGGACTTTTGGTTAGTCGGCGCATACGGGAGCGAAGGAGCATTTCGTGTACCGTTCCCCCAAGCCGCCCACGGCTGCAGCGCCAAAGTCTCGAAGGAACCGCTGCTTGCAACGCGTTGCGCTTAGCCGACGCCGGACGGCGAATGCGCCGGACGTGGGTACAGACGAAAAAAGCTTGGAGAAAACTTCTGATTCTTGCGAGCAGTTTTTGCAGCGGGCGGAGAGCTTTTCATAACGCCCGTACGCGATCGATGGGTCCCCCTGAAAAATATTCACGATCGAAACATTCGGTCGCTCTCGCGGCTCCAATCATACGTAGCGGAGCGTGGGGCCGCATTGCGCGACGCTTTTGCTCTCGGGGGTCTTAACGAGACGTGATTCGATTGCCGCTAATGCGCGCCGGTCGTAGTGGCGTACGAGCGGAACGACTCGATTGCACTTACCACACGTTGTGCCGCGCAACCGTCCCACAGCGGCGGCACAGTACCACGCTTCCGGTCGCCGAGCGTAATTCGCTCCACTAACCTTTCGGCAAAGTCGAGATCGTCGCCAACCAAACAATTGGTTCCTTGCTCCACGGTGGACGGGCGCTCCGTGCCGTCGCGCAGCGTAAGGCAGGGAACGGATAATGCAGTTGTTTCCTCTTGAATGCCTCCCGAATCGGTCAAGACGACCTGCGCTCGGGCCATTAGCCCAAGAAAAGTGATATAGGACTGAGGCCCCGCGAGGATCACACGTCCGGGAAGTTTGAGCCCAAGCGATTCCATTCTTTCGCTAGTCCGGGGATGCGCGGGAAACAGCACCGGAACACGATTTGCGATCCGCGCCGCGAAATCCATCAGCCCGCGCAGCCGGGCTGGGTCGTCAACGTTCGAGGGACGGTGCAAAGTGAGCAGCGCATAGCAGCCGGGAATGAGCCCGTGAGCTTCCCATGGCCGTTTCTCGACCGCCTGCGCTCGAAACTGAAACAACGAGTCCACCATGCAGTTCCCAGCGAAACAGATCTTCGACTCGGAGATCCCTTCGCGTTTGAGGTTTTGGTTTCCGCTCTCCTCCGTGGTTAGCAGCAAATCTGAAAGGTGGTCCGTGACGATGCGGTTTAA
>JASHRP010000640.1 GCA_030037375.1 Bryobacteraceae bacterium
AGGGATTGGCTCCTCGGGTAGGACTCGAACCTACAACCCTTCGGTTAACAGCCGAATGCTCTACCATTGAGCTACCGAGGAACGGTTTTGGCGGGCAGTTCTCATTACAACAGACCGCCCCAATCAAGTCAATTTGTCCGGGGTCAATTTGGGGCCGGTGAAAGCGCTATGCGCGAACGATGGCCGCCACCGCTTGCGCCTCCGCGGACTTGCCTTCGCCCACCGGACCCACTCCTTCGGCAGTCTTGAATTTCACCGACACTCGCTCCATGTCGATCGCCAGCACGCGCGCCAGGGCCTCGCGCATCGCCTGCCGGTAATCCTTCAATTTCGGCCGCTCCAGAATCACGGTCGAATCGACGTTCACGATCGTAAAGCCGTGCTCGCGAACCAGCGCGGCGGCGTGCGCCAGAAAGCGGTCGCTCGACGCGCCTTTCCATCTCGGATCGGTGTCTGGAAAATGCATTCCGATATCGCCCAGCGCGGCGGCTCCCAGCAACGCGTCGGTGATCGCGTGGGAAAGGATGTCCGCGTCGGAATGGCCGGCAAGACCGAACTCACTCGGAATGATGACGCCTCCAAGAATCAGAGGACGCCCAAGCACAATTCGATGCGAGTCCCAACCAAGCCCTGTCCGGATTTCGCTCACGGTCGCGGACTCACGATGCGGTCCGGCCCGCCGCCGCTTCCTCGCTCAGGAACAACCGAGCCAGATCCATATCGGAGGGTTTGGTGATCTTGATGTTGCGATCGCTGCCCTGGACCACGCTAACTTCCACCTGCTCCAGGCGCTCGACCAGGCTCGCTTCATCGGTGCTCGTGAAGCTGTCCTGCCGGGCGGCTTCGAAAGCGAGCTTTAGAAGATCGAAGCGGAACACTTGCGGTGTTTGCGCCAGCACCAGATGCTCGCGCGGAAGCGTGGACCGGATCTTGTTTCGCTGAACCTGCTTGACCGTGTCCACTGGAACGATGCCCACGATCGCGGCCCCGGTCGCCGCCGCTTCGGCAATCACTTTTTCCACCAGCGCGGAATCGATAAACGGGCGCACGGCGTCGTGAACCGCGACCAGCGTCGTATCGGGGCTCAAGCTGGTCAGCGCGTTTTCCACGGACTGCTGGCGCGATTCGCCGCCCTCCACTACGCGAACCGGTTTCTCCGGGCGCTCCTGATGAATCAAGCCCCGAGCCCAATCCATATCTTCGGCCCGCAACGCCACCACGATCTCCGTGACGGAGGGGCAGTGCAAGAATTTGCGGATCGTGTGAATCAGGATGGGCGCGCCTTCCAGCAGCATGAATTGCTTGCGGCTGGTTCCGGATTTCTCGCGGCCCATGCGCGTGCCCAGACCCGCTGCCGGCAGGATAACGGAAACTCTCATGAGACGAAGTACGATTGTACGCTAGGCTGCTGGTCCACGGCTTGCCGCCTGTCAGCTATACGTCGGCTCAGTTCGATCCCGTAGCGGGCGCGGTTTCACGCGCCGCGCGTTCCTTTTCAGGAGACTTCTCGAAGTGTTTATCGTGCACGGCGTGCATACGCTCATCAAAACGCCCGAAGATCATTTTGCCGGCCGTGGTTTGCAGCACGCTGGTTACCGTGATGTCGATCGTCTTCGAAATCAGCTTGCGCGCATTGTCCACAACCACCATGGTGCCGTCATCCAGGTACGCTACGCCCTGGTTGTACTCTTTGCCTTCTTTCAAGATGAATACGCGCATGATCTCGCCCGGCAGCACCACCGGCTTAAGCGCGTTGGCGAGCTCATTGATATTCAGCACCTCCACGCCGTGAAGTTGCGCGACCTTGTTGAGATTGAAATCGTTGGTCACGATCTTACACGTGTAGACCTTCGCCAGTTCGATCAGCTTCATGTCCACTTCGCGAACCGCGGGAAAATCGTCCTCCACGATTTGCACGTTCAGCTCCGGCATCTTTTGCAGGCGCTGAAGAATATCCAGGCCGCGCCGCCCGCGATTGCGCTTCATCGAATCCGACGAATCGGCCACCAGTTGCAGCTCGCGCAGCACGAATTGCGGGATCACGATCGCGCCGTCGATGAATCCCGTCTCCGCGATATCCACGATGCGGCCGTCGATAATCACGCTGGTATCCAGGATCTTGAACGTGGTTTTAGATCCCTTCTCGCCGCCGAACAACCCGCCCAACGCGGCGAGGTTCAACATGTCTCCCTTGCTCGACCCAACCACCAGGCCGCAGTAGGTCATCCACGCAAGCAGCACCAGTTGGAGAAACCGGACGGTGGGGGAATCCGGCATCGCGCTCTTCAAGACCAGAGAGATCAGATAAGCGCCGAGAATCCCGAGCACGCTCCCGAACGCCGCCCCAATCAGCCGCTTGAGGCTGACCTCGCGAATACGGATTTCGAAAACCACCACGCCCCCGCCCGCGAGAACACCCACAAGAGCAGCGATGGGACCGCTCAGGTCGAGCGGGTGAAGGAAGAACGCCGCGCACCCCAGTACGGCAATAAATAAGATACGGACAATGAGCAAGTCGGCCACAAACGCGCCCTCCCACGAAGACCGAACCTATCCTGGATGATTGATCGTGACGAAGAGATCAGCGACTGAGTATATCAGCTTCCGCGTGGGCTGAATGGGCGGCCTGCTACACGGCGGCCTTGTGAAGACGCCCTCTTGTGCGTCCGCGAAAGGCAGCGGGCGGCTAGCTTCGGCTTCAGGGCCTCGACTAAAGCGCCTTGGCTAATTCTTCCGCAAAGGGACTCTGCGACCCGCCGGATGCCGGACGCTTCGAGGAAGCCTTGCGCCGGCGAGGAGGACGGGCGTCTCCGCCCAAGCCGCCAGCCGCTCCGGCCGGAAGGTCTCCCGTAGAGGACCCTCCGCCTTGTCCAGATCCATGCCGCGGGCCGCCGTGACCTGCCGAGCCTTGCGGCCGTCCCGTCCCCGGTCCCGGGCCTTGAGCCTTCGACCTTGGCGGCTGCGCCGGGTTGGCGCGCAATAAGCGGTCTTCGAGAGGTGCGCGGTCGAAGCGACGGATAATCGCGTTCATCTCTTCGTTATTCGGAGCGTCGATAAAAGCGAATCCCTTGGACTCCTGCGTCTCGGGATTGCGGATCACTTTGATGGCGTCAGCTACCAGGTTCTCGGCGCTGAGCCAGCCTCGGATGTCGTCTGCGGTTACCCAGGTGGGCAAATTGCCCAAGAAAACGGTAAAGCTCATTCGTTGATTGTCTTCGACTCCATGAGGAGGGGGATTGTCTCGAAGGGGTGTTCGAGGCACTAATATGCTACCACACTAACCCAAACGCGGTAAATAAAAACGCAGTCCTAATAGCGTACTGGAGCGCTAGGCCTACAGCGCCCGCAGCCGTGACTCTTCGAGCGGCCCATTCGTCCGATGAGAATTAACGGGACGAGCGGCAGGAGATCCCGACTTTCGGGGAGACGAATGGATTTAAAGCTGGTAATCGAGCTTCTGGGCGGAAACAGCGCCCCCGCGGACGATATGACAGGCGCGTTTCTGGAAGACGCGGTCGCAACCTTTTCGTCAAATCCCGCCGGCGCGACCAACTCCATCCGCCAGCTTCAAGCAAGCGACCCGTCGATGTTCGCCCTGGCCGCGGTGCGCATGCTGGCCACGCGCACCGAGAAATCGCCGGGTTTGCAGTACGTCGCCGGACTGGTCTTCGCGGGGAATCTGCTTATCGACCCTTTGCTCGATGAAACCGCCATGCCCATCGAATCCGCCATTTCGCTGGCGCGCAACTTGGCGGCGGCCGAGCCGATCCTCGACGCCCGTCTGATGCACAAGCTGCTGGCGGGAGCGGGCGGGGAAGTTAAGTCGATTCCGGCGCCGGCGGCCCTGCGGGTCCTCCGCTTGGCCGCAGCAATATCCGATTGCTCCCGTCTCACGTCCTATTTGATTCAGTTTTTGCGCCATCCCAGCCCAGAGGTATGCTCGAAGGCCGCTCTCTTGCTCGGCCGGGCCAACCTCAATTTGCCGAGAGTCCGGAGCTTCCTCAATTCGAACGACGCCAGAGTCCGGGCCAACGCAATTGAGTCGCTGTGGGGCCAGCGAGCGCCCGGGGTCGAAACCATCTTGCGGGAGGCGGTTAACGACTCCTCCGTGCGGGCCTCGATCAACGCGCTACTCGCCCTGTGCCGGGACGGCGACCATGAAGCTTTCGAGCGGCTGTCTCATATGGCCACATCCCACGATCCGGTTCGCCGTAGCGGAGCGGCTTGGGCGATGGGGCAAACCGAGGATCCGAGATTCGCCCTTCTGCTCGACAAACTGCTGGAGGATGACGATCCGAAAGTCAGAGCGATGGCCCAAAAGAGCAAGCCGAAACTGCGAGAAGAAAAGCCTGTGGAGATGAAGCCGCCGGAAAACGAGGTCCCGAGCCAAGTGGAGAGCCCAGCGCCCGCCGCTGAGACGCAGCCCGAAACCGCTGCCGAGAAACCCGCCGAAGCGACCGTGTGACTCTTAGCTTACGCCGAGCAGCGCCTTCACATGCGTCGCTGCGGCCTTGCCCAACCCGCTCAAGTTGTAACCGCCTTCGAGCACGGAGATCAGCCGGCCTCCAGCATGCTCCCCAGCGATTTCGAGCATCACCTGTGTTAAAGCGGTGAAGTCGGCGTCGGAAAGGATGAATTGCCCCAGAGGGTCGGCAATCCGGCTGTCGAATCCGGCGGAAATCATCACCAAGTCGGGGCGAAAATGGTCGGCCGCGCGGCGCAGCCGTTCTTTGAAGGCCGCTACGATCTGATCTCTTCCCGAACCGGCTGGAAACGGACAGTTCATGGTGCAATCGTGGCCCTTCCCCTCGCCGGTCTCGTGCGCCGGGCCGGTAAAGGGATACCAGGGCGACTGATGCGTGCTGAAAAAGAATACGGACCCGTCGGTATAAAAGATGTCCTGCGTGCCGTTGCCATGGTGCACGTCCCAATCGGCGATCAAGACCTTTCCAATTCCATATTTGCGCTGAGCGTAACGCGCCCCGACGGCGATGTTATTGAAGACGCAGAAACCCATCCCTTGATCCGGACGGGCGTGATGCCCCGGCGGCCGGACCACGCAGAACGCATTCTGGACTTTTTCCTCCACGACTGCATCGACCGCGTTCAAGACCGCGCCCGTCGCCGAGAGCGCGGCATCCCAGGTATGCGGCGAGACGTTCGTGTCGCCGGTCGATAATTCATGCGCGCCGGAGTGGATCTCGCGCTTGGCGAGCTCGACATAGCGGTATCCGTGACACAGGAGAATCTCGTCCTCGGTGGCCGGGCGCACCGGCAAATGGGTGAGCTTCGGCGTGAGCCCCGCGGCTTCCAGAGCTCCCATTACCGCGTCGAAGCGCAGAGGCTGCTCCGGATGGCCCGGGCCTGTGTCATGGAGTTTGGAGATCGGATCGGCTAGGAGCGCCGTCGCTGCCTTAGCGGGCATGCACGACGGAGAACACTTCGGCGAGCGGGATGGCGATACCTTCCGCCGTCAACGATCCGTCCGCGGGGATTTCGCGCGGGCGTTCGCCGGAGCGGTACTCCCAGGCGCGCTCGTTATCGGGGTCGACCATCCAGACTGTCTTGACGCCCCAGGCGTGGTATTCTTCGCATTTTGCAAAGAGCTCGCTGATGCGATCGTCGGGAGAAAGAATCTCGATGCAGAGATGAACTGGTTCAGTGGGGTAGGGAGACTGAATGCGGTCGACCCGCTGCGCGATGACATCCGGTACAAGGTACCTGCCCTCACGGATTCGGACCGCGACTTCAGAGGCCGCCGCGAACTCGGTGAATCCGCTGTTAATCAGTTGCATGAGCCAGCCTTGCAGCCGGCCGTGTTTCCAAGTAGGCAATGGCTTTTGACGAAGTACTCCGTCCAGGTAATCGCAGGCCGGTTTGTAGCTCGTTGCCAGGTACTCTTCAACGGAAACCCCGGTAACAGGGGGATGTGTAGAGCCCGCCGCCATAACATTAGGATAGCTCGCTCGAAGGCGCGCCCGGCGGAAAAAACATGGAACGAATATCTAACGATGCCTCGAAGGCGATCGCCGAAAGATCAGACTTGCCCGCAGGGCGGTGCATGATGGCTCAGGTATGTATTGAGCGAATCTGAGGCGCTGAAGCTGACTGGAACCTGGATTGGCTGCAAGCGTCTACGATTGAAAAGTGGCGCGCAGCGAGCCGATATGTACACGCCCAAGTCGATTGTGGTTCTGACCCGGTTTGCCTTGTTGGGTGCGACATTGGCAGCGCAGGCCCCAGCGCCTAAGCCCGCATTCGAGCTCGCCGATGTGCACGCCAGCACGCCTTCAAACTTTATTCAGGTGATGAGCGGGGGAGTGCTTCTGGGCGAGCGGTATCAACTGCATAATGCCACCATGGTCGATCTGATCCGGACCGCGTACAATGTCGCCGCGAGCAAAGTTGCCGGCGGGCCCGCCTGGATCGATTGGGACCGGTACGACATCATCGCAAAGGCTCCAATGGACACCACGCAGGCGGGGCTGCGATTGATGCTGCAAGCGCTGCTGGAGGAACGGTTCAAGCTATCGGTGCACGACGGCACGAGTCCCGCTGCGGCGTGGGTGGTGACGCTTGTTGGGGGAAAGCCGAAGTTCAAAGCCGGCTCGGGCGATGGCGAGTGCGAAGCGAAGCCAGTCGATCCGTTGAATCCGGTGGACACTCGGGTCGCCTGTCGCGGCGTGACGATGGAAATGTTCGCGCAATGGGTCGAGAGCTTGCTGCGCGTTCGGGAGGATAGGCCGGCCAGGGATTTGACCGGCCTCAAGGGTATATGGAATCTCGACTTCAAATGGAGGGCCGGCCACTTCTTCGATGACGTCGAGGAACAGGTCGGGCTGAAAATTGAAGAACGGGATGTGCCGCAACCCGTTCTCGTGGTGGACGCCGTGAACGAGCGGCCGACTCCGAATATGTCCGGCGTAACGGATCGCCTGCCGCCCGCGCCTGGGTTTGAGGTCGCCTCGATTCGGCCGACTCCTCCCAATCCTCCTTCAGCGGCCCCTAACGGGCCGAGTGACCGGATCAATTGGAGGGACGACCTCAGGGGTCTCATCACCACCGCCTGGGGACTCTCCCACGACGCCTTCATCGCCAACGCCCCGAAATGGCTGGACTCGCAGTACGAGGTGGTCGCAAGGACACCGGTTCCCAGGACCGGAGGCGGAATATTCGGACCGCTTAACGGGCCGAGCGTGAACCAGCCATTCGCCGTAACGGAGGCGTTCCGGCCCATGCTGCGCGCGTTACTAATCGAGCGCTTCAAATTGGCCACGCATTTTGAAGACAGGGTTGTGGACGCCTACGCTCTGACTGCCAACAAGCCGAAGCTGAAAAAGGCCGACCTGTCGCGCCGCACGGGTTGCCCGCGCAGCCAGGCGGTAACGCCCCCTCTGCAGCAGATCACTTGCCAGAACATGAGCATGGCGCAATTCGCCGTCGCGCTAAAAAGCTTACCGACCGGCGCGTCCAGCAATTATCCGGTGCTCGACAAAACCGGCATTGAGGGGTCGTGGGATATCACCGTGACTTGGGGATTGATTCCTGCCAGTGCCAATGGCGACGGTGCGGTTCGCGAGCCCTCAGCTACTCCAACGCTTCTTTCAAATCCTGCTGCCGGCGGCGATATTTTCGGCCAGACATTTCTCGAAGCTTTGGAGAAGCTGGGACTAAAGTTGGAGAAAGAAAAGCGCCGCGAGCCGGTGCTTGTGATCGACCATATTGAGGAGAAGCCGATCGACAATTAGCCGGATCGCTGTTGGCAGAGGATTCTAATGTACTGGGCGGGAGCGCGAATCGGGGCGGCCTTTCTTGGTTGCCTCGTATTGTCGGGTCAGCCGTCACAGCCGGAGTTTGAAGTCGCCGCCATTCGCCGTGTCGCTCCGGATGCCGGACGGCACGGCGGCGGGGCATATGGTCCGCAAGGGGTGCGGCTAAAGGCATCGACCGTTAGAGCCCTCATCATAAACGCATACCGCGTCAAGCGATATCAGATAGCCGGCCCTGCTGAGATCGACAACCAAGCCTACGAAGTAAACGCAAGGGTCCCCGCCGGAAGCCGCTCGAACAAGTGAATGTCATGCTTCAAAATCTACTGACAGAGCGCTTCGGCTTGATTCTTCATCACGAGCCCCGCGAGTATTCTGTGTACCCACTTCAGGTCGCCGATGGCGGGTCTAAGATTGCGAAGTACGCCTCGAGCAGAAAGGCCGGCGGTGAAATCGAGTACGGCGTTAAGAACGGTATCGCGCGCGTTGAGGTGCGCTCGGATACGACGGAGGGGCTCGCTAAAACCCTTGAGACGCAACTGGTCCTGCCCGTGATCGACAGGACGGGATTGACGGATAGCTACGACTTCACCCTCGAATTCGCCAGCGAGGGGGGCGTCTCCTCGGCTATCGATCTTCCCGCGCCGAGCATCTTCACGGCCGTCCGGGACCAACTGGGATTGATACTGGTCAAGATGAAGGACACGCTCGACACGCTTGTCATCGACAGCCTCGCTAAAGCTCCAAGCGAAAACTAAAGGCCACGCCTCTTTATTTCTTCGCGCCGCGTGGCGACTTGATAGATGCCGGCTCGGCCGAAAGCCGCGCGGTTAGCGGAGCACCGAGAACACTTCGGCAAGAGGAATGGCGATACCGTCGGCTGTCAACGACCCGCCCGCGGGGATTTCGCGCGGCCGCTCGCCGGAGCGATACTCCCAGGCGCGCTCGTTATCGGGGTCGACGATCCACGCAGTCTTGACGCCCCAGGCGTGATACTCCTCGCATTTCGACAGCGCCTCCCCCATGCGATCGTCGGGAGAAAGGATCTCGACGCAGAGATGTACCGGGTCGGATGGGTAGGGCGCCTGAATTCGATCGCGCCGTTGCACCGCTAAGTCTGGAACCAGATATCGGCGCTCCCGAATACGCACTGTCGGTTCCGAGCCAACTTCAAACGCAGGGAATCCGGTCCTAATCAGCTGCGCGATCCAGCTTTGAAGTACGCTGTGTTTCCAAGTAGGCAATGGCTTTTGACGAAGCTCTCCGTCCAGGTAATCGCAGGCCGGTTTATAGCTCGTCTTTAGGTACTCTTCGACGGAAACCCCGGTAACAGGGGGATGTGTCGAGCCGGCCGCCATGCTTATAGGATAGCCCGCCCGAAGGGCGCTCTAACGCGCATGCAGCACCGAGAATACTTCG
>JASHRP010000641.1 GCA_030037375.1 Bryobacteraceae bacterium
AATCGGCCCCACTGAATCTCGCCGGAAAGGCACAGCCGGTCGAGCCATTCGGGATCGTATTCCAGAATCCGCAGCGGCAAGACCGCCGATTCCCACGCCGCCGCGGGAATCTCGCAGCCCTGAAGCTGACGCAGGATCTGGAACAATCCGTCAACTCCATGAAGCTGCGTGCCAGGAGCCACATGCTGCCACCCGCACAGAAATCGCATGAACTGCGCGGCGGTAACGGGCTCGATTTCGCGCCGCAGCCGATTCAACGTGAGCCGATGAATGCGGGCCAGGATGCGGCGATGGCAGAATTGCACGGCGCCCGCCACGCCGGGCGTAAAGGTCCCGCGCAGAATCTGGCCCTCGGCTTCGAGCTGCCCGAGCGCCGCTTCAACGGGATCTAAAGGCAATGCAAGCCGCTCGGCCATCTCGGATGCTGTGAAGGGACCGATCGAATCGGCCCAGCCTCTGAGCGCACTCGTCGCCTGGTGCTCCAACTCGCGGGCGGCGTCTTGCCGCTCGGTCGCGATCCAGAATTCGCGGCCATCGCGCTGCATCGACTCCGCGCGGCCCGTGCGCGCAAGTTGATCGAAGAGCCCGCGCCACTCGCTTTCCACCGGCAGCAGCACTAGAGTGAGAAGCGCGTCGTGCAACTCATCGGCATCCCGAACCACCGGCCAGGATTCCTGCGCCACCTGCGCGATCGCCTCGGGATCGAGTGCGCCAAGGCTGGCTGCATCCTCGGCTGGAAGAGTCCGTCGCAACTGCACGGCGCGCGTGCGCCGTTCCTCGATCGGCGCATCGTCCAAATACGAGTAAGGATTCGAATTCAGAATCTCGTGGCAGAACGGCGACGGTTCACGCGTATCGACCGCGACCGTCTTGAGAGAGTTCTCCGCAATCCGCTCCAGAATCTCCTTCAAGCCGTCGATATCCATGGCTTCATGCAGGCAGTTGGAGATGGTTTCATTGACCAGCGGATGATCCGGAATGCGAATCTCGCCGGTCAAATTCTCCGCGCATGCCACCTGATCCGGAAACACCGCGGCGAGCAGATCGTCGGCACGAATTCGCTGGATCGGCGGCGGGACCTTCCGTCCGCCCGCGAACCTGGGCACAGCCAGAGCTCGCGAAGCGTTCCACTTCCATCGCGCTCCGAACATCGGCGAATCGAGCATCGCCTGCGTGAGCACGTGCTCGACAGTGCCCGGCGTCAAGAAGCTAAACACCAGGTCCAGTGGGAAAGAATGCTGATCGCTTAGTGAGAGCACCAGACCGTTATCGGTTGCGGCGGCTTGCAACTCGAAGTTGAACGTCCGGCAGAAGCGCTTGCGCAGCGCCAACCCCCAAGCCCGGTTGATGCGAGAACCGAACGGCGCGTGCAATACAAATTGCATTCCGCCTGCTTCGTCGAAGAATCGTTCCGCAACTACGGTATCCTGCGTCGGAACGGCTCCTAGAGCTGCGCCGCCTGCGCGCACATATGCGGTCGCCTGCTCCGCTCCGGACCGGTCGAGCATGCATTCGCGTTCCAGCAGTTCGACCGCCCCGGCTCCAGCCGCGGCGACATCTTCCCGCAGATTGGAAACTTCGAGCGAGAGCTCGCGCGTGCGCCCGGGCGCTTCGCCTCGCCAGAACGGGATCGACGGCGCAGCGCCGTGCGCGTCTTCCACTCGAACCTTTCCGGCTTCGACCCGCTTGATCCTCCAGGACGTGGTGCCGAGCAGAAACACATCGCCGACATTGCTCTCGACCGCGAAGTCCTCATCCAGCGTGCCGACTACTTGCTCCTCCGGCTGTGCGATCACCTGGTACAGCGCGGTATCAGGAATCGCGCCGCCATTAGTGATGGCGATCAGTCTCGCGCCGCGCCGTCCGCGGACGCGATGGTTCACGCGATCCCGATGCAGCAGAGCGCCCCGCCGGCCGCGCGAGGTTGCGATACCTTCGGCCAGCATGTCCAGGACCTGGTCGAACTCCGCACGCTGCAAACCGCGATAGGGCCAGGCGCGCCGAACCAGCGTAAACAGATCGTCTTCGGCGAAATCCTCGCAAGCGGCCGAGGCGACGATCTGCTGCGCCAGAATATCGAGCGGCGCGTGTGGGATCTCCAATTTGTCGATCTCGCCCCGGCGCATGGCGCGCACCAGCGCCGCGCATTCGATCAAATCGTCGCGAGTGGTCGGGAAGAATCGTCCTTTCGGAAGTACTCCTTCCGGAAGTCCGGGCGAATGCCCCGCTCGGCCGACCCGCTGCAATCCTACGGCAATCGATCGCGGAGACCCGATCTGGCAAACCAAATCCACGGAACCGATGTCGATACCCAACTCCAGAGAAGCCGTCGCGACGACCACGCGGAGCTCACCGCTCTTTAGTTTTTGCTCGGCTTCCAATCTCAGGCGTCGCGACAAGCTGCCGTGATGCGGCAGGACGGCGTCCTTTCCCAGCCGTTCGCCGAGATGATGCGCCACGCGCTCCGAGAGCTTTCGGGTGTTCACGAAAACCAGCGTGGTGCGATTCTCCAGCGCCAATGCAGCAATACGATCGTAGACTTCGCCCCACATCTCCGTGCTTGCGACCGCAGCCAGTTCATCGCGAGGAACCTCCACCGCGAGATCGAGCGCGCGCCGCCGTCCAACCCGCACGATTTTCGCGGACGGACTCAAGAATCGGGCGACCTCTTCGATCGGATTCACCGTCGCCGACAAGCCGATCTTTTGAAGCGGGCGTCCAACCAAAGCCTCCAACCGTGCAATCGAAAGCGCGAGGTGCGCGCCACGCTTGTCATCCGCCACGGCATGGATTTCGTCCACGATCAATGTGCTCACGGAAGCCAGCAGCTTGCGGGGTCCAGCCGCAGTGAGCAAGATGTACAAAGATTCCGGCGTCGTAACGAGAATATGCGGCGGCTTTCGCCCCATCTTCTGTCTCTCCGAAGCGGGCGTATCGCCCGTCCGAGCCGCGCTTCGGATCTCCGGAAGATCCAGCCCCTTCGCCCGGGCCAGCGCGGCGATTCCGGCCAGAGGAACGTCTAAGTTCTTGTGAACGTCGTTCGTCAGCGCCTTCAAAGGTGAAACATAAAGCGTCTGTATTTGATCGGATAACTGGCCCGAACGGGCCTGGCGGACCAGCGCGTCGATTGCAGTCAAAAATGCAGCCAGGGTCTTGCCGGCGCCGGTGGGAGCGGAGATCAGGACATCGTGACCGGCGCGGATTTCCGGCCATCCTTGTTTCTGCGGCTCCGTGACCGCGCCGAAACGGGTTTCGAACCATTCCCGCGTCAATGGGTCAAAGCCAGACATGGGATCGAAAGGAGTAAGCGGCATAGCGTGCGACCTGAAATTCTTGTAGCCAACCCTAGCGTACCGCGCTATCCTGATTGGCGGAGAATAACTGGGATGCACGCGCTTCGAGCCGCATTGCTCGCCGCTATGACACTGGACATCGCGTCCGGCGCATCCGTCAAAGCGCTGTTGATCGACGGGCAGGAGACGCAAGGGCAGACCTCGGCCATCAAGTCCATTTTGGAAGCGGGGGATGTACTGCATGTGGACGTACTCACCGCGCCGGCCAAGGGCAACGCTTTCGATCCGCCCTTCGACCGCTACAAAGTTGTGATTCTGAATTACGGCGGCGATGGCTGGCCGATGTCCACTTTGGCCAATCTCGACAAGTATCTGCAAAACGGCGGCGGTATGGTGGCGCTGGTCTCCTCTGACGCGGCCTTCCCGATGTCCGAGGAATACCACATGATGCTGGGCGTCGACGGCGCGTCGAACCGTGACCAAAAAGCCGGGCCGGTCTGGTTCTATCAGGAGGGTAACATCGCCTTCGACAAAGAGGCGAAGGGTCCGGCCGGAAAGGCTCCTAAAATGCCTCAGCCGTTTGCCGTAACGATTCGCAACACGGAGCAGCCGATCACAAAGGGCCTGCCGCTCGAGTGGATGCACGCCTCGGATACTCTGCTGGGCAATCTGCGCGGCCCTGGGAAGGGCATGCTCGTGCTCGCCACCGCGCACTCCGATGCGGAACACGGAGGAACGGGCCACGACGAACCGGTGCTGTTGACCGTGTCCTACGGGAAAGGACGAGTGTTTCACACGCTGCTGGGCAGCACATCCGACGGGGTCGCCTGTGTCGGTTTCCAGACCACCCTCCAGCGCGGAGCGGAATGGGCCGCTACCGGGAAGGTCAACGGACGAATCCCCTCGGACTTCCCGCACGAAGACAAGCCCTCAACGCGTCCCGTGAAGTGAGGTTTCGCGGCCAGGGTGATATCATCACCTAGTTCGCATGCAGCCGGTTTCCTCGCAATCGACAAGCCCCCAATCGACGTCGGCCCGGCCCACTCATGCCCGGCACGTTGTGCTCGCGCTAACCGTCGCCGCGTACTTCATCACTTACATGGATCGCGTGGTCTTCTCCACGGCAGTCCCGGAGATTCGCAAGGAACTGGGGATCTCGCTGGTGCAGATGGGAGCGATTCTCGCGGCATTCCGCTACAGCTACGCGATCTTCCAGGTTCCCGGCGGCTGGCTCGGCGATAAGATCGGACCGCGCCGCGCGTTGACGCTGATCGTGGGCTGGTGGAGCATCCTCACTTCGCTCACCGCCGCGGGATGGAACGTCGCGTCCATGTACGCCATCCGCTTCATCTTTGGCATCGGCGAGGCGGGCGCGTTTCCAATCGCTACGCGATCTCTCTCACGATGGATCTTGCCCTCCGAGCGAGGTTTCGCGCAAGGTATTACACACGCCGGTTCCCGGTTGGGCGGCGTCGTCGCTCCCGTAGTCGCGTTCATGATCCTTCGATACGGCTGGCGCATGCCGTTCTGGACCTTCGGAATCGTGGGTTTGATTTGGTCGGCGGTTTGGTTCCTGTATTATCGCGACACGCCGGAACAGCATCACGGAGTGAATGCGGCTGAGCTGGAGAAAATTCACGCGGCTACGGGAGGTCCCGGAAAGCCTGTCGGCTCATCCGTTCCTTGGGGGCGGATTCTGGCGAACCCGGTGGTGTGGCAGATCTCGTTAATGTACATCTGCTATCAATATTCACTCGCCTGGTACACCGATTGGTTCCCGACGTATCTCAAAGAATCGCGCGGGTTCAGCTCGGCGGAGATGGGCACATTCACGGGCTTATCTTGGATCGCCGGGGCGATCGGCAATGTGTCGGGCGGATGGTTGACCGATCTTGTCATGCAGTTCACCGGCGACGTGCGGCGTTCGCGCCGTGTGGTCGGAATCTTCGGATTCGTGATCGCGGCCCTGGGTATTCTTTCGTCGATTCTCACCAAGGATCCCAAACTCTGCGTTTATCTCAACTGGATCGCGTTCGCCGGGCTGGAAGTGACTGTGTCGGTTTCCTGGGCGATTCCGCTCGATATTGCCGGCGACTACGCCGGCTCCGCCGCGGCTGTGATGAACTGCTGCGGCAATCTCGGAGGCGGATTGTCCAGCCAGCTCGTACCTTACATGGTTAAAGCCTCGGGCTGGAGTATGCCGCTCGTCGTTGCCTCGGCGCTGGCCGTCCTGGGCGCTTTGATTTACACGAGAATCGATGCCAGCAGGCGCATAATCTTTGCGTAGGAGAAGGTCTTGCGTAGGGAGGACAGATGAAGCGTGTCTTTCTAGCCGCTGTTGCGATCGCCGCGATCAGTTCAGCACAATCCCTGAGCTTCGAAATTTACCGCTCGCGCGTCGAGCCGATCTTCTTGAAGCATCGCCCCAATCATGCGCGCTGCGCCGCCTGCCACACCGCCAGCGCCAGCAACTTCAAGCTCGAACCCCTCGTGCCCGGCGCGGATACTTGGACGGAAGCGCAATCCCGAAAGAACTTCGATGTCGTCTCTCGCCTAGTCATTGCCGGTGATCCATCCAAAAGCCGCTTGCTGATTCATCCGCTCGCGCCGGAAGCCGGCGGCGACGATTTTCACGGCGGCGGCCACCAGTTCGATTCGAAAGACGATCCGGACTGGAAAACCATCGCCGACTGGGTGCGGAGCGGGAAGTAGGGCTACGGCAAGTAAAGCTACGGGACGACCACCGTTCCGTTACGCTTCGGCACTTCGCCCACCGGGATCTGCGCGATCACCTTGCGCGAAGCGGCATCCACCACCGCTACCATGTTCTCCGCCGAAATCGCCGAGTAAATGAACTTGCCATCGGGCGTGAACGTGACCCAATCCGGCACCTTGCCGGTCTGGACGTAGCCCATCAATTTGAGATCCGGCAGCGAGTATTCGAACAATCCGCTGGCGATGGAGCTATTAACCCACAGCGTCTTGCCGTCGGGCGACACAACAATGCCGTGCGAAGGCGCAGCCGATTCCGCTTTCCCGTTCACTGGCTGGTCGGGCAGCATAACCTTCTCCGCGACCTTATGCGTCTTGAAATCGATAACGGCGAATCCATGAACGTTCGAAAGCTGCACGAACATCCGGCTGGTGGAACCGTCCGCGGCTTTTTCAAACGCAATCGGCCGTACTCCTGCCTCCATCGGCACCTCCCACGCAGGCTCGAGCGTCTTCTCATCGATTACGGTGACCATCTTTCCGGCAATGGATCCGGCAACGACATATTTTCCGTCCGGCGTGACGTAAGCATTGTGCACGGCGCCCTTAACCGGAATGGTCTTGGCGAGCTTCATCGTCGCCGTGTCGATAGCGTCCACGGCTCCCGGCGCAACCGCGATGCCGACGAACACATACTTGCCGTCGTTCGAGATCGCAATATTGTTCGGATGCCCCGAAAGCTGCGCCTTCGCGATCATCTTGCCAGTCTTCGTGTCGGTCGCCCAAAGCGTGCTCTCCGATTCGCAGCTAATATAGGCGCGCTTACCATCCGGCGAGAAAGTAACGCCGTGCGGAACCTCGATTCCCTCCACCTTCAGAACGACTTTGTTCGTCTTGGCGTCGATCACATCGACGTGGTCGCCGGCGCTGTTGGTCTGATAGATCTGCACGGAGCCGGCAAAAGCGGCTCCCGCGAGCAGCGGCAGCGCCGCGAATCTCAGAGTACGTTTCATGAGGGGGAGCTTATCACTTCAGCAAATCGCGAACAAGCACCGCCGGATGCACCGCCTTGGCTCCGCTCAAGTCTTTGACTTGCTGCCGGCAGGACGTGCCGGGGGCAACCAGCGCTTCGCCCGGCTTCATCTCCCGCACGGCCGGAAGCAACTTGCGATTCGCAATGGCCACGGAGACCTCGTAATGCTCGCGGCTATACCCGAAAGAACCTGCCATGCCACAGCACCCGGCGTCCAGATCGACCACT
>JASHRP010000642.1 GCA_030037375.1 Bryobacteraceae bacterium
TTCTCTTGTGAGCTCCGGTTCAACTCCTCCAGCTCCGCGGACGCTTCGCGCCATTTCCTATATTCCGCCGAGACGGCGCGCGCCAATTCGCCGGCCCCCGCGTAGTCGTCCAGCATCTCGCACTGGTAGCCGGATTCGAAAAGGCGCTGTTGATCGTGTTGTCCGTGAATGTCGCCGAGCAACGGCGCGAGCTCACGCAGCAGCGCCACGGTTACCGGCCGGCTCCCGATCAACGCGCGCGATTTCCCGTTGGATTGGATTTCGCGCTCCACTAGCAGCTCGCCGTCTTCAAGTTCAATGCCCGTCCGATCGAGCAGCTTCGTCAGGGCCTCCGAATTTCCCGCCTCAAAGACGCCGGAAATGCGGGCCCGCTCCGCCCCCGCGCGCACGATGTCCGCGGAGGCGCGTCCGCCAAACAACAGGCCCAGCGCGTCCACCACCAGCGACTTTCCGCTGCCGGTTTCCCCGGTCAGCAGATTCAAACCAGCGTGAAAACGCACGCGAACGCGCTCGATGACCGCGTAGTTCTCGACCACCAATTCAACCAGCATGAAAACTTGGGCGCTGCCCCTCGATTATAGGCCGGTGTGGCCCTTAGATAATAGGACACCGCCGCGAAATCCAATAAAACATATTCTAAGTCTTCTGTTTTTAGTGTATGTCGTCTACAATGGAGGTTGGGGATGGTACTGGGACGGGTAACCGCGCTGCAGGTGAATCTTTGGGAGCTCGCGCGGAGCTCCGACATCATTCCGAACGTCGTCATGGGCATCCTGGCGGTTTTCTCGTTGATCTCCTGGACCGTCATTTTTTCTAAATGGATGATGCTGCGCGGAGCGCAAAGATCGAACCGCCTGTTCCTGCGCGCCTTCCGCAAAGCAACCCGGTTGGACGCCGTCGCCGCCGCCAGCGAACAGTATCGCGCCTCGCCTCTGGTCGGCGTTTTCGATTTCGGCTATAGCGAGGTTTGCCGCCAGATCGCTGCCCGCTCCAAGATTACGAATCAGGTCGCGCTGGAGCGAACTTTACAACTCGGTATCAGCGAGGAGGTATCGCGGTTGGAACGCAACATGAACTGGCTGGCGACCATCGGCTCCGTCAGCCCGTTCATCGGACTGTTCGGCACGGTTTTGGGAATCATCGACGCGTTCAATGGGCTCGGGGTAAGCGGCAGCACCAGCCTTCGCGCGGTCGGCCCCGGCATCGCCAGCGCTTTGATCGCGACCGCCTTTGGCCTGTTCGCCGCGATTCCGGCGTACATTTTCTACAATGTATTTAGCAACCGCATCCGGGAGATTGGGGCCCGGATGGAGGATTTCTCCCTGGAGTTCCTAAATCTAACGGAACGCAATCTTGAGGAGTAGGCATCTTTCTAGGTGTCGGCAGCGTCCTTTTAAGTACATAGGGGATTTGACAGCAAGAGCATATGGCCTTCTCCGCCGGCAACGGAACGGGTAACGCGGGAAAACGCGGACGGCGGTCTCCCGCCGTCGGAACGCTTTCCGAGATGAACGTCGTGCCGTTGGTCGACGTCGTCTTAGTACTGCTCATCATCTTCATGATTACCGCCCAGGCTCTAGAGTCCGGACTGGATATCGAAGTGCCTCAGGTAAAGGAAGTCAAACAAACCGCCGAAGACCTTCCAATTGTGGCCGTTAGCAAGAGCGGTTCGATTTACCTCAACGACAAGCCAATCAACATCAACCAGATTGGCGAGACGATTGCTAAACAGTATCCGAAGCAGAAAAACGTCTATCTGGAAGCTGACCAAAGAGTGAAGTGGGATGTACCGGTTCAGGTGATGAGCGCGCTACGCGAAGCTCACCTCGGAATCTCCGTCGTCGTCCAGGAAAAGGAATTGCCGAATAAATGACCGCGCCCGGCGACATCCTGATCCAGTCGGACCGAACGGGGCGCGGTTTTGCGGCTGCGCTGATTCTGCATGCCCTCCTACTTGGTGGATTTTTGGTGTCGAACTGGATGTCGGCCCATAGTCCGACTTTGGGCGCGAAGGACGCCGGTGGCGCTGCCGTCGCCATTCAAACTGTGAACTCGATCCCGCTCCCGCACCAAGGTCCCAAGAACCCCCTCGCCTCCGACACGGATTCCGAAGTGCAGCAAGCGCCGGCAAAACCGAAAGAGGCAGTGAAGAAGGAAATTCCTCCTCCGGACGCCGTGCCCCTCAAGAGCCCGAAGACCAAGAAAAATCTCGCCGACGTCGCCAGCGAGCGGAACCGTTATCGTCCCTTTAAGGACATCGATCCGTATCAGGTCTACAGCAAGTCCGCGCCGGCCGTATCGAATCCGGCCTTTGCTGCCCAGGGCGCCGGTAACATCGGCGTCGGACCGCATACCACACTGGGCGATAAGTGCGGCGCATACGCCGCGCAGATCCAGCAACTCATCGCGTCGCATTGGAACACATCGACGGTCGACGTGCGCCTGCAAACCGCTCCCACGATCATCGTCGATTTCGATCTAATGCGCGACGGTTCGATTAAAAATGAGCGCCTGCTCCAAAAGAGCGGCATTCAACCCCTTGACGCGTCGGTGGAGCGCGCCATTCTCGATTCCAATCCGCTGCCTTCCTTTAACACGTGCTTCGATCGCAATCAGGCTTCCGTTGAATTCTGGTTTGAGTTGAAACGATGAAAACCAAAATCTTTCTGCTTGTCGCTTTGGCTGTCACGCTGGCCGCGGGCGCGCTCATCTTGAGCGGGCAGCCGAATATTACAGGTGTCATTAGCCGCGAGGGTCAAATGCTCCGCCTCGCCGTTCCCGATTTTCGCGGAGCCGGCGCCGCGCAGCCCCTGATGAACACCTTCAACACGACGCTGTGGGATGAGCTCGACGCTTCCGGCGTCCTCACTCTCGTCGCCAAGAGCGTTTATCCGCTCAATGTGCCCCAACGCGCGGAGGATTTCGTCCCCACGAATGCCCGCGGCTACATGAATGGGCTGTGGCTCACGGACTGGTCGGGCCCTCCCGTCAACGCGAACAATCTCGCCTTCGGCTACACCGCAGTTCAAGACACGCGTTTGCTGCTC
>JASHRP010000643.1 GCA_030037375.1 Bryobacteraceae bacterium
GTGCCATCGGCTTGTGCCACGCCCGAGGCCATTCGCGCGGTCAATTCCGTCTCGGCGTTGCCGATGTCGATCTGCCCGCATGCGATATCGTGCTTGCGTCCATCGAGCGAAATGGATTTCGTTAAGCCGGTAATCGAGTGCTTCGTCGCCGTGTAAGGCGCGGAATTCGGCCTGGGCGCGTGAGCGGAGATCGATCCGTTGTTGATAATGCGTCCGCCTTTCGGCGTCTGCGATTTCATGATCCGGATCGCTTCTTGAGCGCACAGGAAAGCCCCCGTAAGATTGACCGCGACAACGGCGCTCCACTGTTCGAACGTCAAATCTTCCATTGGAATCGCGGGCGCGCCCATGCCCGCGTTGTTGAACAGGAGGTCGAGCCTTCCGAATTCCGTTCGCACCGCCGCGAACAACGCGCGAACATGCACGGGCTGTCCCACGTCGGCCGGCACCACGATCATCGTTTCGCGCGTCCGCGCCAGCTCCTGGGTTTTTTTCAACGCATCCGCGCGGCGCCCTGAAAGAATGACCGAATACCCCGCCTCATTCAGCCCCAGCGCGACCGCACGCCCGATCCCGCTGCCCGCGCCGGTGACGACTGCAAATTTGCTCATCGTTTCATGCTCACTGTTTCAATGGTCTGATAAAATCGTCTGTCACGAAAGGAGCCTATGCGACTTCGTCTCATCACTGCAATCGCGTTTGCTGCCTCGCTCGGCGCGCAGACCAAAGGCCCTGGATGCGACCGCGCGTGCTTGGAACCGTTCGTCGACCGTTATCTCGACGCCGTCATAGCGCACGATCCGTCGAGGGCTCCGATCGCCAAAGGCGCCAAATTCACCGAGAACGGCCAGCGGCTGGATCTCGGCGACGGCCTGTGGAACACGATGGACGGCAAGGGCGCGTACCGCCTCTTCGTCACCGATGTCGATGCGCAGGAGGTCGCGTTTCTCGGCAGCATCACCGAAGATAAGACGCCGGCGATGATCGCTCTGCGCCTTAAGATCGCCAATCGCCAGATCTCAGAGATCGAGCAATTCATCCAGCGCAGCCCCAGCTCCGCGCAAGGCTTCGAACGCATCGGCTACAAATGGACCGAAGAAGTGCCGTCCGCCGAACGCATGTCCCGCGACGATCTCATCAAGACCGCCAACATGTATTTCACCGGAATGCAGAAGAACGACGGCAAAGGCGTCTACCCTTTCGCCGACGATTGCAACCGCATTGAGAACGGAAGCAACAGCACCAACGTGCCCGTCGCCGCCGGGAAACAGAAGCCCGACCCTAAGACCGCGAACATGTACTCGGCCAACTGGAGCTGCCGGGAGCAGTTCGAATCCGGCCTGATCCACTTCGTGACGCGCATTCGCGACCGGCGGTTCGTTGCCGTGGATCCTGAGCGCGGCCTCGTGTTCGTCTTCACGTTCTTCGATCACTCCGCCGGTGACACGCGCACCTTTCAAACGCCCAACGGCCGCACAGTAACCGCCGGACCGGATCAACTCTGGACCTGGCAGATCGCGGAGCTATTCCAGCTTCGCAAAGGCCAAATCCATCAGATCGAGGCCATCATGGAGCGCGCCCCTTACGGGATGCAATCCGGTTGGAGCAATTGGGAGGACGGCCTCTCCGACCGCGGAAGGGACGCAACCAAATGAGGACCTCCGGCCCCTCTTTTGCCATCGGCGTGGTTGCCGCGTTCGGCGGTGTTGCCGCATTCGCGCAGAATACGAAACCCGCCTCCTGCGATCGCGCGTGCCTCGAATCGTTCGCCGATCAATACTTGGACGCGCTGATCGCGCACGATCCCAAACGCCTGCCGCTTTCGACCAGGCTCAAGAACACGGAAAACGGCCAGCGCCTGGACCCTGGCGACGGGTTCTGGCGCAGCGCGACATCGAAAGGCAAGTATCGCCTGTTCGTCGACGACCCCGCGGCGGGCGAAGTCGCGCTGATGACCACCATGACGGAGGCGACGCACCCGGTCACCGTGGCGCTGCGAATGAAGATCGAGAACCGCCAGATCACGGAGATCGAGACGTTCGTGGTGCGGACGGGGTTGAGCGGAGGCAACGGAGCGGCGGAGTTGGAGAAGCTCGGCAGCCCCAATCCGCTATTCCTCCAAACGATTCCCGCGCCGGAGCGGGTCTCACGCGTCGATCTGATGAAGACAGCGAATCTGTACTTCAGCGCGCTTGAGAAGAATGACGGCAAGGGCGATTACAGCTTCTTCGCCGACGATTGCAATCGGCAGGAGGACGGCCAGCAAACCACGAATAATCCAAACTTCCGCACCGGTTCGGGATTCACGTCGACGCAAGGCGCTGGCCGCGGCGCGAAACAAGCCGAGCCTCCTCCCGCGCCCGGCGCGCTCAATCCAGCAGCGTTAGGTTGCAAAGAGCAGTTCGCGTCCGGCTATTTCCGCTTCGTCACGCGCATCCGCGACCGCCGCTTCGTCGCCGCCGATCCGGAGCGCGGCCTGGTTTTCAGCTTCGTCTTCTTCGACCACGCCGCCGGCAAATACCGCACCTACAAAATGGCCGACGGCAAGGAAGTCTCGAACGGCCCGAATCGTCCGTGGACTTGGGAAATCGCCGAGGTGTTCCGCATTGAGCACGGCAAGATCCGCCGCGTGGAAGCCGCGCTTGAGCAGGTGCCCTACGGAATGCTCTCTGGATGGAGCACGTGGGAAGAGGGGATGTCGGAAAAGGCTCGGTGACGAAGTCGGAGAACGTTTTTGAGGAACTCGCCCGCACAACGGAGCCTGGTACGGAGGCATCCGGCGAGTTTCTGGGACTGTTTGGGAGGCCGCGCCGGCCCTGTGCGGGCTTCTACTAGCGCACGCGACGCTGAGGCTAGCGATCGGCCTGCAGCTTGGCGTCCACGATGAGAGTTTGCGTCGCCTCCAGAAGCAGGTTCGAGTAAACCCAAGTCTTGAACCCCGGGACGGCCACAGTTACCCAGTAGCGCCCAACAGGCAGGTCCGCAAGCGAGTATCTTCCCGTGTTCGAAGACACCACCTTCGAAGTAATAAGCGTGTTCATATTCGCGATCTCGATGTCCGCGCCGGCGATGGGTGCTCCATTCGAATCGGTCACGGCTCCAGCGATCGTTCCCCTGCCCGCCCGGTCGAGATACACACCGGTTCTAACAGCAAACTCAGGAGAGGGAGATTCGAGAATCCCCATGATCGTGTCTTGAGTCTGCATTCGAAGGTCGGCCGCGTGATCACGCAGAAACTGAGCGATCGTGTCGCTGGCGCGGTCCCGGTCAGCCAGCGGACCATCCAGCGGAAAGGCGGGAAATCCGTCGATTTGGCTCAACTGCCAGGCAGCGAAGTCCGACATGCGAAGGGGCCGATCTTCGGGAGGGATTACTTTTGTAGGGTCGTCAGGTGCGCTTGTGCCGTATCCCGCTTGACCGACGATGACGCTGAGCATTCCCTTAGATGAGCGCTCCACCGAACCGATGACCTCCTTGGTTTGTAAGGCGATCAGGACACCTTCCCGAAATGCAGGCACCACCAGCAACGCAGAGCGGGGCCTTATAGCAAAAATGTCCGTCCCGGCGCTGCGAATGAGATTGAGCGGATAGCGGGACGAGGAAGGATCGAGAAACAGGCGGCGGGACAGATCCTGGAATGATGGCTCATCGGGGAACGTCCATAGAGGCAAGTAGGTAACTTCGGCGGCGGGCTGACCATAGGGATAGGCTTTGGCGAGGGATGGGGTCGCGGTCATCACTGCCGCCCAATCGGAGAGCGCCGTACGGTCGCCGGCGTTCACTCGTGCCAGCATCACCCAATTGTCGGCCCGGCATTCGGGAAGCGCGGCGACGGCCTTCAAAGTCGGCAGTGCGGTGTCCGGTTCCCATAGATAGCGGAGGCGGGCCATCTCGCAGGCCCTGTCCTGCTTCGAAGCGGCGAGACCTCGCGCTCGCGTATCGAGCAGTTCCGTGACAGAGGGATTCGTACGAGATCGCAGGGCTTCGCCTATTCTAGGCGGGAGAGGCGTATTGGGACCGCGAGCCGCAAGCTCTGCTAAGGTGTGAACAACCAGTTTCGTTGCAGCCTCCAGCCATTGAGCGGGCGTCGCCCGATCGTTCGCCAGGAGCGCGAAATCACGCTCGGCAAGGTTCTTGCCGCCTTGTACGACCCACCAGGCTCGCAGCTCCTCGGGCTTGGCGTTGCGGACGTCGGCGGGTGGTTGAAGGATCGCGATCAGGATCCTGCGCGCCGCATCCTTCACCGAATAATAGAGGGAGCGAGTCAGCCGCTGGTCGTTTTGCAGTGCATCGAGAAGCGGCATGGCCGCAGCCTCGCCCTCAGCAATAAGCAACTGGTCGATGGGGTCGGAGATCGAATCGAGCGCGCCGGGAATGGATATTTGCACCGGTACGACATCCTCCAAGCGATTGATCAGCTCTTTGATCCGGGCGTCCTGAGGCATCGCCTGCAGTTTGGCGCGGTCGAGCGGGCCGTTCGGCTTGGCGTTGACGCGCCGCTCCGCTTCACGGACGAATGGCTGCAATTGCGCTGCGCTTGCGAAGATTTGGCCGGGACTGTTCTGGCTAAGTGATGGAGCCATGCGCTCGCGCCACGATGCGAGGGATTGGAAGACATCTAAGGCGAGCTGGTATTCGCCGTTAAGGTAGGCATTTTCGGCTCTATCGTAGGCGGTCGATAGCCAACCGTTTGCGGCGATACCCGGCCAGAAGGAGCGCTCAGTCGGCACAAGGAGACCATCCCCTGAACTCTTCTGCCATAGACGCCCGGCCAGATCCAACTCGTTGAGCCGTAGCAATAACAGGAGG
The DNA here is from genome assembly GCA_030037375.1 of Bryobacteraceae bacterium. Classification (GTDB taxonomy): domain Bacteria; phylum Acidobacteriota; class Terriglobia; order Bryobacterales; family Bryobacteraceae; genus Palsa-187. The sequence goes on from JASHRP010000643.1 coordinate 4,810, forward strand.
GGCAACGGTTCAAAGCTCGGGCCGAGCTCGGCAGTAACTCCTGAATAGCGTGGGGTGGGATTGGTGAGACGCGGATGGATCGGGCCCGCGGCTACGTCAGTGGCAAGGTCGGCCGGCCCGAGATTTTGTTCTACCGCGTGTACCATCCCGTCCCAGCACACGGCGAAGCCACCCTCGAAAACCCATGCGTCGGTGTCGACTGTTTCCGCGGGCACACCCGGCATGGGAGTTCTATGGACCGTGATGTGCCGGTACACGCCGCCCCGCGGATCAGCGAGGCCAGCATCAAACAAGGTCTTTGCCGTCTCGCCGACGAATGCCGGAATGCCGTCCACTACGGTAGCCGTCCATGGATCGGCTTGGCGAGGCGGGATGGGCAAGGCTGCCCACACGGAGGAAGCGAGCGTTATGCTCAGAAGCAACCTCCAAACGCGGTGCTCGATCATTCGACCTCCCAGCGTCTGGTAACAGTTTATCGTTTTCGTTCGACGAGCATTTTGCTCTCACGGGCCTGTGTAAGCCAAACTTGAGTGTGGAATGACCGGAAAACCTTTGCTGAGCGGGCCGCCGGTAGTCTCAACCGTACTGTGGTGCCTGTTTAGCCTCTACTGGAGCCATGCCGCCCAGAATTCCTCGAAGGCTTCGCGTTCTGAGTCCCGCGGATCGCGGCGAGTGCACGAAGCGTTGCTCAACGCTGGCTTGCTTCTGCTGATCATTCCCGTCCCGGGTCTGAAGCAACGCTTCCTACCCGACTCCCGGGCCATCCCCATCGCAGGGCTCGGCGTGCAGATCGCCTGCGGGGCGCTCGGAATTTGGGCGCGCAAGCATCTGGGCGCGCACTGGAGCGGCGAGATCACCATCAAGGTCGATCACCAACTGATCCGTACCGGGCCGTATCGCGTGGTGCGGCATCCGATCTACACTGCGATGCTCGGGATGTTCGCGGGAACGGCGGTAGTCTCGGGCCAGATGCACGCGCTCCTCGGGCTCGCGCTCGGCGGAATCGCATACTGGCGCAAGATCCGCATGGAAGAAGCGAATCTCCACGACGCCTTCGGCGACGCATATCGCGATTACCGGCGCGCGACCTGGGCGCTGCTTCCCGGGGTCTTTTAGTTCTCAGTCGGCCGCTCCAGGTGCTCGACCACGTACACGTCCACCTTGTCGTTCGCAGGCTCCATCCTTAGTCCGAGGCGTTCGAATATTTGGAAAATGGTCGGGAGATCCGCCAAATCGACGCCCGCCTCTCCCTTGGCGCCGTCGGGCGCGCCTTTGGCCATCATGTTCATCGGCAGCCACGGGTCCGTTTCGATCTTGTACAACCCCTCGATTCCCGTCTTGTTCACCAGCGGGCGGTCCGTCCAATTCTCGACCCACCCGGTCATGTCGTCCACCGTTGCCGCGCGTGAATGGAGCCCCCTTCCCTGCCCGCCGTTGAACTGGTGACAGGGGATCTGGCCGTCATTTGCCGCAGCGCCGCAATCTTTTTCGAGGATGGCAGCCTTCTGCAGCTTCGGCCCGCCCTTGGCGACGGTGATTTCGTATACCGGCATCTCTTTCGAATCCCGGCGAATCACCATCTTGAACCGGTCGGCCAGGAGCGCTTGCAGCATCCGCCTTACCCGCTCATCGCGGGCGCTGCTGCTAAGTCCCGGCGGGATTGTTGCGGTTGCTTCGATGCTGTAGATGCCGTCGGGGAAGCCCGCCCAATCCGGTATTCCCGTGAGCCGCTTGCTGGGATCAAGTGCGGTGAGACCGTACGCTGCCGCGATCACCGAGACCAGAGGTGCCTTGGACGTGAAGCGATTGCCCGAAAAATCCGGGATGTGGAGATCGACGAGCGTGGGGTTTTTCAGCTCCTTCACGGATACAACATCAAATGTCGGATGCTCCGCCGATGCCGGCGCTTGTGCGCGAATTCGTGGCGCGTCCATCAGGCCGATCGCGATCGGCGCAGCCATCGCCAGCATGCCACTCGCGGCGAGCAGGAGCTTTTTGCCAGCAGAGAGTCCCGGCTTCAAACGATTGGTCATGATCTCCTCGATTCTCCGGTTCAAATTCGACCCCGTCACTCCCGCGACGCATTCGCTCGGCGCGGCGAGATAGAGCTTGCAGACGTTCAGGATGCCTTCGGCATAGGTTTCGGGATCGCTGCCGCCGCGCAATACTTCTTCGTCGCAGGCGCGCTCGCGCTCCTCGATCAGCTTGGCTCCGATCCACCACACTAGCGGATGAAACCAGAAAGTAGCCTGTATTGCTGCGTGGATCGCCATCGCCAGGTTGTCGCGGCGCCGAACGTGGCACAGCTCATGCGCGAGGACGGTCTTCAATTGCGCGGGGGGCAGCGTTTCCACGATCCCTTCGGGCAGCAGCAAGACAGGTCGAAAGACGCCGAACACTCCGGGCTCGCGCAAGGCTGTTGAGGATTTCACGGGAACCGGAAATTCGATATCCAACGCTCGCGACGCGCGAACCTCCGCGCGCATGCGCGACCAGCGGCGGCCCCATCGCGCCATAACGGCGACGAACCCGCAGGCCCAGATAAATAGAAGCAGCTCCGGCATCCCGACGTGACTTACCGTGGCGCGAGCTGCCGGAGCTTCGATGAGCCGAACCGGGCGCTCCATGGTCACGATCGGCATGGATTGCGGCGTCACCGGAGCCGTTCGCCAGCTCACTTGGCTGCCGAGCCAAACCAGCATCGAAAACGGCAGCGCAAACTTCACCGACGCCGCCAGCCAGACCCAATACCTCGCCTGCGCGCGATTCTTTCGCAGCGTCAGCGTCAGCAGCCATGCGGCTGCTACGAACAATGTCGATTGCCCAATGTGATTAAGAATCGGTTGCATCAGTTCAACTAGTTCGCCGAGGGTTTCTCGACATGCTCGATCACAATGGTCTCGATGGGTCCTTTGCCTGCTTCCAGCTTCAGCCCCAGCTCTTTCAGGGTCGCCAGAATCATGCCGACTCTGTCGGCGCGCCCATCTTCTTCCGGGTACTTCGCCAAGAAATCGTACGATCCGGCGAGCTCCGTCCGATTCAGCACCAGGCGATCTAAATACGGCGCTAGCCTCCAGGCCAGGTCGTCCATCGACTCATTGATTCCCCTCAGACCATCGCCGCTGAGCGCTCCGCCGCGAACTGCTCCCGCCCATGGGTACTCGTTCTTATCCTTCGAGTCGGTCAGTTTCAGGGGGCCCGATCCGCGGGTCAACACGTATACCGGGCCCTCGCGAGACTCCCGCCGATATTCGAAATGGAAGCGCTCGGCCAGCAGCGATTGCAGCATCCCGCGCTGCTCGGCATTCATCGGCCATTTCCAATACGGCGGGTTGGAATGGCTAGATTCCGAGGATGCCGGAGGCTTGGCGTCAATATTGAAACGGTCGTCGTTTTTCCACCCCGGCCCGCCCGATATCTGGAACGGCTGTACGTTAAAAGCCTCTTGGACGAGATACTGCAAAGTACAGCCACGGAATTCCAGAAGTCCGCCGGGGTTGTTGTGCACGCCCCCGATTTCGCCGCCGGTCCAGGTCCTTATCGAAGCGACTTCGAACGCCGACTGGGAAGGCTGCGCTTGCGCGCGAAGAGGGGGCGCTTCCATCAGCCCGATCACCAGCGGTCCGATGATCGCAAGAACTCCCGCGGCGACCAGGAGCGCCCTCCGCGGAAGATCGATGCGGGGTGCGATTCGATTGGTCATGATCTCCTCAATTCTTCGATTCAGATTCGATCCGGATACCCCGGCCACGCATTCGAGCGGCGACGCCAAATACAGCTTGCACACGCTCAGAATTCCTTCGGCGTACGTTTCCGGATCGCTGCCGCCGCGCAATACTTCTTCGTCGCAGGCGCGCTCGCGCTCCTCAATCAACTTGGCTCCGATCCACCACACCGGAGGATGAAACCAGAACAACGCTTGCACTGTGCTGTGCATCGCCATCGCCAGGTTGTCGCGGCGGCGAACGTGACACAGCTCATGCGCGAGGACGGTCCTCAATTGTGCGGGCGCCAGCGTTTCCATAATTCCTTCAGGCAATAGCAAAACGGGTCGAAAAACGCCGAAGACTCCGGGCTCGAGCAAAGCCGCTGAGATTTTCACCGGAATTGGAAACTCGACGTTCACTGCGCGCGAGGCGCGAACTTCGGCATTCATGCGCGCCCATCGGCGGGCCCATCGCACTGAGATCGCAATAAACCCGCAGGCCCATATCAGAAAGAGCAGCTCCGGCATCCCGGTGTGACTTACCGTAGCCCGAGCCGTCGGAGTCCCGCGGAGTTGAACCGCGTGCTCTGTGGTTATGATCGGCATGGGCTGCGGCGTCATCGTAGCCGTCCTCCAACTCACCTGACTGCCGAGCCAAATCAGCATCGAGAAAGGCAGCGCAAACTTCACCGACGCTACCAGCCAGACCCAATACCTCGCCTGTGCGCGATTCTTTCGCAGCGCCAGCGTGATCAGCCACGCCGCCGCCACGAACAGCGTCGATTGCCAAATGTGGTTAAGAATCGGCTGCATTTTTCTTCCCCAATCTTCGAAGCGTCTTCTCGGCCTCGCGCACTTCGTCGAGCGTGACGCTGCCGGATTCGATCAAGTGCGCCATGATCGGCTGGCCGCGTCCGCCGAATAATCCCAATAAATCGTCGATCAGGCGCCTTTGCGCCGCGGTGCGAGAAACCACCGGCTCGAAGATGTGGGCATTGCCCTCTTTCTTCGCGCGCCGCGCCGCTTTCTTGAACTCCAACCGGTACACCGTGGTCTGGATGGTCGTGTATGCCGGCCGGCCGCGCTCCGGAAACGCCTCTTGTATCTCGCGGATCGACGCCGAGCCCTTGCTCCACAGCGTGTCCATGATCTGCATCTCGAGTTTGGAAAGCTTCCGGGGATTGGCCACGGGTCAACTCTACTACAACTGTGTGTAGTAAGCAAGGCTTTCTCCCGCCTTGAATTCAGTCACAGCCCATTTCACCAATCCCCTCAATCGTTTACCGTGCCCTGCCTAGGTCCGCGGCGCCACCATGGTTTCGTCGCCGACGATTTTCTTCCTGGCCGGGAAAGCGTGATCGTGAGTGGCGTGAATTTTCGTGCATCATTGGCGGCCACAACGATGAATAGTCGCGAGCCCCGGCTGCGGTTGCTACACTAAAAATCGCGCTGGCGAAGCATGCTCCACGTCCAAAACGTTTCCAAGCTTTACCGTTTGT